>CAZEMU010000047.1:0-2745 GCA_964513315.1 uncultured Acidimicrobiaceae bacterium
CTTGCGTATCCACCCCTGTGGCTCCCACGTTGCGTTGCGATGAGGACAACGAACCCATCGGGGCAAAGGATGATCAATTGAGGGTATGGATAGCGGTTCCCCTGCATAAGAATGCCTAGGCCAAAAGGCCCAGCCGACGCGAAAACTCCCCCAAAAGGGGGAGTCCTGAGTTGAAGAATCGTTGAGTTGTAGCGGTTCTCAGCTCGCGGCGAGGCGTTCCGCCGCGGCGACCGTGTTCGCCATGAGCAGGGTTCGTGTCATCGGGCCGACACCACCAATGCGAGGGCTCAGCCAGCCGGCGACCTCAGCAACGGGCTCGTCGACATCGCTGACAAGCTTGGGTCCCTCGAAGCTCACGCCTGCGGCGACGACCGCAGCACCGGGCTTGACCATGTCGGCCTTGATCATCCGGGGCGCGCCCGCAGCGGCAATAAGGATGTCGGCCGAGCGGGTGTACTGGGCGATGTCTTCGACGCCGGTGTGCACCACGGTGACAGCGGCGTTGGCCATATCGCGCTTGAGCGCCATGAGGTTCGCCAGCGGCCGGCCGATCGTGAGGCCACGACCCACGATCACCACGTGCTTGCCCTTGATCGGCACCTCGTAGTGGTCGAGAAGCAGCTGGATGCCCGCCGGCGTGCACGCGAGTGGCGCATCGATGCCTTGCACGAGCTTGCCGAGGTTCACCGGGTGCAGACCGTCGGCGTCCTTGGCCGGGTCGACCCGAATGAGCGCAGCTTCGTAGTCCAGCGGCTTCGGGAACGGGTACTGCACGATGTAGGCGTGCACCTTGGGGTCGGCGTTGAAGTCGTCGACCACCGCGTCGATGTCGGCTTGCGTCGAGGTCGCCGGCAGCACTGCCTCGCGCGATTCCATGCCGAGATCTTCAGAGTCACGGTGCTTCATCGACACGTAGTTGTGCGACGGCCCGTCGTCTCCGACGAGGATCGTGCCCAGCCCGGGCGTGATGCCCTTGTCGGCGAGCGCAGCGATACGCGTGCGCAGGTCCTTCTTGATCTCGGAAGCAACGAGTTCACCGTCGAGCTTGATCGCAGTCATGCCCGCGATGCTACGTCGGCCAGGCGGCCCATGCGGCCGGGTTACATGACGATTCGTCAGCGATTCAGGGAGTCGGTCGACGGAAGTGTGGCGAGGCGACCAGCAGGCCGATGACCGCGGCAACGCCGACACACGCAGTGATGATCCACATGGCCGGATAGCCGGCACCGTCGACGATCGGTCCCGTCATTGCCGGGGCGGCCATCACGCCGAGATAGACGCCGGTTTGTGTCATGCCAGTCGCCCGCGCCGCGCTTCGGGGGTTGGTCCGAACGATGGCGTAGTTGGTGAACGCGGGCCAGATCCAGCCACCGCCGAACGCGAGCACGCCGGCGAAAACGTGGACGGCCGGGCTGCGGATCGTGAGCAGCACGAACCCGACGATCCCGATGACGAACACGCGGGCGGCCGCGGTGAACGGCGGCACACGGCTGGTGTCGAGACGGGTGCCTGAGAGCAGTCGCATTGCGATCCCAAAGGCCGCCGCGCCGCTCAGCGCGAGTCCGGCGACGCCTTCGCCGAGTCCGGCGTCGACACCCGAGGCGACGAGCCAGGCGTTGATCGAGCCGCTCGTGAACGCGAGCAGGAAACAGATGAACGCCACGAACACGAGCAGACGGTTCGACGACTCGACCGACCGTTCCGCTGCAGTCGCCGAGGTCACGCCGGGTGCGATGGCGCTGCGCACACCGATGAAGGCGACGACGGCGAGCGCTGCGCCCATCGCGTAGGCCCAACGCCATCCAAGTGTGAGCGCGAGCGCGGGCACCGCGAGCCCACCGAGCATCGACGACGCCGGCATCGCCGACTGTTTCGCCGCCATGGCGATACCGAGGCGAGGCAGTTCTGCCTGCGACAGCGCCAGGTTCACGGCGGTCTGACTGGCTGCATTGATGCAGCCGGCCACGACGAGCAGCACCAACACTGCGGCGAAGCTACGAGCGGCGACGGCAATCAAGAGCTGCGCCACGGCGGTCGCGAGGGTGGTGAACATGAGCTGGCGGCGGGGGCCAACGCGCTGGGCAACGCGGCCGAGTCCGATCGACGACAGCGCGGCACCGAAGAAGAAAGCGCTGAGGGTCCACCCCCAGGCGCCTTCGGTGATCCCGAAGTCGTCAGATGCCTGCACCGCCAGCGAGCCCGAAGCCAAGCCGGGAAAGACGCTACTGACGGTCGCCATTGCCACCGTGGCGATGATGAGCGACGGCCGCTTGGTCGTTGCGGCAGGTGATGGCACAGACTGACGGTAGCCATCCGTCTGCCTTGCACTGCAGCCGTTTCCTGCCGAAACTAGGGGCGCGTGCCACCGACCGATCCCTTTGACCCTGCCGAGCCTTCGGCGGGTCAACCCGATGCCTTCGACTTCGATCTGATCGACATCGGCGTCGCAGGAGACGGCGGTGCGGCGAACCGGCCACAGGTGCGAGCGCCTCGTGAGCAAGGTGGTCGATCGCCGGCGCGAGTGTTGGCGGCGTTGGTCGCCGTCGTTGCGGTCGCTGCGCTGCTTGTAGGCCTCTTCAGCGGCGAGGACCAGGCGGCCGAGTCGCCCTTGCCGTCACCGACGGTCCCACCCGAGGTTCTCGGTAATCCGGCTCGTCCGGCGCCGACCGCGACCGTGCAAGTGCCCGTCGTGAGCGATGGCCTGCTGCGAGCGGGCGAGACGTGTCGCATCTCTCTGGACGACGA
>CAZEMU010000047.1:2845-11296 GCA_964513315.1 uncultured Acidimicrobiaceae bacterium
TGAGCGATGGCCTGCTGCGAGCGGGCGAGACGTGTCGCATCTCTCTGGACGACGACGGCACACAAGTCGTGTTTACGGTTCCCGACGGCCGCACGATGCGGGACTGTGCGAGTGCGGGGACGCTGTTGCGGGATCCGGGCAGCGACAACGCAGATCTGCTCGGCAGCGTGCGGTTCTCGCCCCAGCCACTCGGGCTGACGCTGAACCAGTTTCGGGGTGACCCGGACTGGAGCGATGCCGCCACGCTGTGGTCACCGGTCGACGACCGACGTGCCTACCGCCTCCGGCGGGTTACCCCAGACCTTGCCGCTGCCGATCAACTCGAACTCATCCAGGTGCCGGGTGGCACCCTCATCGTGACGGGCCGCAACCGAGACTTCGCACCCCACATCCCACAAGCGATCGGCGAACTCGTCGACTCGATTCGAGTCGAGGGTCCGGACGCACTACCTGCGCCACCCCTCCCCCAGCTCGGCGGCTGGTGCGGCGGAGACCACTTCGTCACCGAGGTCCCGGCCGGTTGGTTTGCCGGCGAGCGCTGCCGCTGGCTCAACAGCTCGAGCGAATCACCAATCGTCTTGCAATGCGAGTGCCTGCCCCCGCTGTGGATCGAATCCGTCGACATTCCCTTCGACGGGGACTTTGCCTTCACGACAGTCGACATCGATCGATTGGTGACCCGCTCGGACAACTCGGTCATCCGCATCATCGAAGGACTCCGGCCCGACTCCAACAATATGGACCGTCCTCTGCGCGCCGTCATCGTTGATGGTGGCGTGAAGCGGGTCGTCATCGTGGCCACCGAGTTCCCGGAGCATGCGCTGCCCGGCCACACGTGGGAGAGAACCCTCGACGCGCAACAGTTCCTGCTCGACAACCTCCGGTTCCATTCCCAGCCGGGCTGCGAGGGTGAGTCGCGCCAACGGCTTGTGATCGACGCCGAGGGGCAAGGGTCTCGCCCGCTGGTGACAGGCGAGCAGTTGCCGCTCCGGAGTGGCACGGTCCTCGAGACAACCGGTTGCATCGATGGCGTGTCTGCCGAGTTCCGACTCGTTGGCGCACCCGAGGTGGTCGGCTGGATCGAGGTTGCTGATCTTTCGCCTGTCGAGGTAACCCCGTGCCCGTCAGGCGAACGCGAGTTCCGACCCCACCAGTGGTTGTCCGCCGTCGTCGGCGATTTCGATGGCGACGGGCGCGATGACGGTGCCTATGTGCGCGGCAACGACGATGGAGGTTCCGACATCGCGGTGCTGTTCGCGAATGGTGGTCTTGCCGAAGCCACTGGCTTGGCTCCGATCGACGAGCTGCCGGTGGTCGAGCGCATCGTCGGCATCGGCAACGATCTCCTCCAGGTTGTTGAGCGTCGATCCGACCGGGGCGCAATCGTGACACTGCTCGACGCGTCGTCGTGCCAGGTTGTCCCAGTGGCAACCCATCCGATCGGCTTCGTCGATGGCGCCCGGCACGGGCGATGCATCGCGGCGGATGGCCCCCTGCATGCATTCCGGGCGTGGAGTGAATCGTTCGACGACCGCCAGGGTTGGGTTGTCGAGTCCGACCGGTTCTGGTTTCCCGAGGACGGCAACCTGACCGCGATCGAGCTCGACCAGAGCGGTGCACCGAACAACCTCTGCGGACCAGTGCTCGCCGAATACGCGCCCCCGGTCCTCCCTGCCTCCATTGCGGGCGGTGAACTCGCCGGCCAGCACGAACTGACGCTCCAATGGATCGAGACACGCGACGAGTCGACCGGCTCCATCGAGTTCACGCCCATCGGCAACGATCGCTACGAAGTCGACGGGGTGCACGAGGCCGCCTTCGGCTTCCTCAGTGTCCGTGGCGTGCTGACGCAGGTCGACGAAACGACGCTGGAGTTCGACGGCACGATCTCGTCGCAGATCCCCTGGCTCAACCGCGGCGAACCGTGCATACGCAAAGCCGGCCAACGGTTCATGCTGCGCACCGATGTCGCAGCGCAGATCTATCGACTACAGGACCGCATCAACTGCGACGGGGCTCGCACCGACTGGATCGATATACGGCTGAACAAGTAGCCGTTCAGAACTGCCTAGAACTTGTAGCGGTAGACGTTGGTCTCGCGCAGGTCGAAACCGATGCGCTGATAGAGCCGGTTCGCGGCTTCTCGGCTGGGGCGACTTGTGAGATCCACGCCCTTGGCGCCACGGGCTTGCGCCAACTCAAGTGCGTGCCGGTTGAGCTTGTCGCCGACACCGCGACCCCGAGCATCGCCATCAACCACGACGTCTTCGATCCAGGCCTTCATGCCGGTGGGGATCAGGTAGAACGCCAGGCACATGGTGCCAACGATGCGGTTGTCCTGTTGTGGGTCGCGCGCAATGAGCAAAATGGAGTCGCGCGAATCGACCAACTGCTGCAGCTCTTCGGCCCCTGGAGGCGGGCTCGAGCTCGACAACTGAGGGATCAGGAGCGCGAAAGCGTCTACCAGTTCCTCATTGACAACACGGGCCTCTTCGATGGTGACATCGTCGTTCGACACGGCCCTGAGCATAGGTTGCAGAGACCGACACCTCGGGTAGCGTGACCTGCGTGGGTGAGGAAACGGGCGGTCCCAACCAGCACCTCGAGTGGTACCAACCCCGCTCGGCGCAGAAGCCAGTTCTGGTCGTCGCCTTTGCCGGTTGGAATGACGCAGGCAACGCCGCGTCGTCAGCCGCCGAGTACCTCGAACAAGCCTGGTCCGCCGCGCCGTTCGCAACGATCGACGCCGAAGAGTTCTTCGACTTCACCACGATCCGCCCCTCCGTCGAACTCACGCCATCAGGCGGCCGCCGCATCTCGTGGCCATCAACAACGTTCTCCTTCGCCGAAGGCGTGCTCGAAGGCCGCGATGTCATTATCTGTCGCGGCGTCGAGCCTCAGCTCAAGTGGCGCACCTTCACCGAGACCATCCTCCAAGTCGCCAAAGACATGGACGTCTCGATGGTCGTCACCTTCGGCGCACTGCTCGCCGACGTGCCCCACACCCGACCGACCGTGGTGTACAGCTCCTCGATGGGCGGCCTCCCCGAACTCGAAGGCCTCGAGCCGTCGAGCTACGAAGGGCCGACCGGCATCGTCGGCGTACTCCACTCGGCATGCGCCGTCCTCGGCATCCCGTACGGCTCGCTCTGGGCCGCCGTGCCGACCTACGTGCCCGGCGCCGTGTCACCCAAGGCAGCCCTCGCGCTCCTCAAGCGGCTCCGCGATCTACTCAACGCCGAATTCGAAACCGACGAACTCCAGCGCGAGAGCATCGAGTACGTCCGCCAAGTCGATGCCTACGTCGAGGAAGACCCCGAGACCGTCGAATTCATCGGCGAACTCGAACGGCACTACGACGCCAACCACGAAGCGTCACCCGAACAGCTCGTCGCCGAAGTCGAGCAATTCCTCCGCCAACGCGGCGACCACTAAGTAACTCGCAATCGCGCCTTCGCTTCGCTCTGGGCGCTCTGCGGAAACTCCGCACATGTGCTCGACGGGCCCACCTCGCCCTTGGCCTTCGCACGCAGCACTCACCACCAGGCGCTCTGCGGACACTCCGCGCGTGGCTAGAGGTTTTGGTTGATCCAGTCGATCACTTGTTGGACGACTTGTTCGCCCTCGGGCTCGTTGAAGATTTCGTGGCGCAGGCCATCGAGCACACGACGATCAACGCCAGGCACTCCTTCGAGCCACGCCGACGCTGACGGCAACACCAACTCGTCGTCGCCTCCGTGCAGGCACAACGTCGACACCGAAAGACGATCCACGACCGCACGAGTCGCCTCGGCCGTGTGGATCAAGCCAGAGACCATGCCGACCGAAGCGCCGCCCTTGATCAACGGATCGTTCGTGTACGCCTCGGCCACCGCAGGATCACGTGACAGCACCATGGGGTCGAACGGCACCTTGGGATGCAGCTTCGGCGCAAGCTGAGCCAGCTTGTGCACGGCGACCTGTTGCCAACCGGGAACGGCGACATCGAGCGCGGGTCCGCTCAGCACTAACAGGTCCGGCTGCGGCCGATCCGACACGGCGTACGCCGTCGAAATCAGCCCGCCCATCGAATGTCCGAGCAGCACCACCGGTACGCCGACGCTGCGAAGCTCGGCCAACTGATCCTCGACATCGTCGAGGAACAAGTTGAACTTCTCGACGTGGCCCAAACGGACGGCGGTTGCGCCATGGCCACGTTGGTCATAACTCACCGCACCGAAACCGGCGCCAGCGAGTTGGGCGCCCACGGCTTCGTAACGGCCACAGTGCTCGGCAATGCCGTGGATGATCAGGACAACGGCCTTGGGGACCCCAGAGGGCACCCACTGGCGCCGGAGCATCCGTTCACCGTTGCGATTCGTGCCGTAGTCGATCCGGCTCGCCGAGCTCTGCATGCGCTGAGCCTAGAGCGAGGTGTCCTCGATCACAGTCGAGCCGTCGACGCCGGCCGCGTTGCGCAACATCCGGGTCAGGAACCGCTTGTGCATCGGTGTGGCCAAGCCCCAGTAGATCCGGCCGAGCAGTCGGCTGCGCTGCACGACCTCGGTCTCCGCAACCACACGCTGCTCTGTCTCCCAGCGGTAGCTGATGCGGTACGCCATGATCCCCATGTCCTCGGCGAACGTCACCGAGTCGCCGCTGCGCTCGACAACCTCCCAATTGCCAATGGCATCGCCGGCGTCGAGCGGACCGTCACCAACCGCAGCCCTGACCTTGTCTCCATCGCGGATCCCCATCGAGATTCCGGTGAGCCAGCTCGGCTGATGCAAGGCCAGGTCTCGGATGAAGTCGTCAACATCAACGAAGCCCTCGTGGGTGGTCTCGAGCACGAAGCGGTCGGCGTAGTCCGGGTTCTCGAACGGTTGGCTGAGTACAAGAGCATCCATGCACGAAGTGTCACATTGTGCCAGTTGCATCGTCAAGCGATATGTGTCACATCGTGCCAGTTTGACTACGCTGTCGTTGTGGTCACCCGAGCCGAACACCGGCGTCAAACGCTGCTGGCATTGAGTGAAGCAACCACCCGCGAGCTGCAGGCTCGAGGCCTCGATGCGACGATCGACGACATCGCGAAGCGCGCGGGCGTCGCTCGCCGCACCGTCTACCGCTGGGTCGATTCCCGAGACGACCTGGTCTTCATCCACCCACGGTTGTGGATCGAGATCTTCGACGAGGCCGTCGACGCCGTAACCGATGCACCCTTGCGCGATCGGATCCTGCACGGAAGCCGCGCCGTCAGCGCACACATCGACGCCGACCCGACGCCCGTGATGGATGCCATGGCCGTCGCGCTCGCGCACCCGTCGCTCATGCGTGGCTATGCGACCGTGAGCCAAGAATGGATCGACCGCATGTCCGCAGAGGTGCTCGGCACGAGCGCTGATCCCGATGCACGTTTCCGAGCCCGAGTGCTGGGTGCGGCGATTATGGGCGTCATCGACGCAGCGCTCACCTCGTGGCTCGAACACGGCGGCGCCAAGCCCCTCGTGGGTTTCGTCGAATCGGGCCTCGAACTCTTGGCCCCGATTCTCGACGAGTAGGTCAGCCGGTCAGCAGAACGGATTAGTGATGCCTGCGTCGCACTGCGCGACGATCAGCGCATCGATGATGTCGACCTTCGTGTCACCGTTGAGATCACCCGCGGCCGGATTGATGCCATCAACGAGGTTGATGGGGCAGTGCCCTTGGTCCGTGCGGATCCTGACCGTGAACTGGGCCATGACGAGCGCATCGACGATGTTGACGACGCCGTCGCAATTGACCTCGCCCCGGGGAGCAGGCGTGTAGTCGTCTCGATCGACCGCGCCGGCCTCGCACCCGAAACCAAGCGGCGTGCGCAGCAGCCCGGTCTGGTCGCGTTGGTCGACCTCTTCGGTGCAGTCGCCACGACCAAGCGCCGACGACGTGCTCGTTGGAATGAACGTTGCCGGACAGCCCTGAGGCGTGCTCACGAGACAACCGTTGTCGGCAAGCGACTCGAGTTGGGTGGCCGCAGTGCCGAAGCAGCCGCCGACGTTGTAGCCGCCATCATCGACGTCGACCCCACAGCGTTCGGCAATGCTCGAGCGAAGTGTGACCTGACCGAGCACTTCGATGTTCCCGAGGTTGCTCATCACGGTCACGAAGTCTGCGGCGATCGTGCCGGGCGTGGTCGCGCTCAAGGAGGCATCGACAGCGTTGCCGTTGGCGGTGATCGTCACCCGGCGAAGTGACATGGTGCCATTGGCGGCGTGGACGCCGCCGAAGAGCGAGGTCATCTCGAACCCATTCTCGGCAATAGTCGAATCGACGATGGTCGTATCCGGTTCGTTGAGGCCGAGGTTGACGACGCCGCCCTGCGCATTGGCGATCACGCTCGAGTCCGCCAGGGTGAGCTCCCCGACTTCGTTCAGAACGCCGATGCCTTCGTTGCTGTCGATGACCGACGAACGGATCTCGGTGATGCCACCGTTGATGACACCATGACCTTCGACAATCGGTCCGCCGTTCTCGACGATGACGGACTGGACGATGGTCATGAGGCTTCCGTCAACCAACACGCCGTTCGCGTTCTGGGACACGATCGTGTCGCTGATCACGACGACCGATTCGACGGCGTGCACGCCGGTGAGCCCGCCGGCGGTGACGAACATGTTGGTGATCGTTACGGGTGCCGTGTCGGTCCGCGCGATGCCGAGCGTTGTTTGCGCGACGCCACCTCCCCATGCGGAGAAGCCGCCTCCGTCGATCGTGAGGCTGAAGCCGTCGCCGTCTTGAGTGATCCAACGAAAGGCAGCGTTGACCGGCTCGCCGGTCGGGATCGGCCAGGCCGACGAGGTCGCGATGTCACTCGAGAACGTGATGGTGTAGCGGCCGGGTTGGACCGCAGCGTTGTAGCAGGCGATGGCGTCGTTGAACTCGGCTTCGATGCCAACGGTCCAACTCGGGCCTGCGTCGCAATCGATGGGCTCGGCTCCTGCGTGCGGGATCGCGACGAGCATGGTGAGCACCATGCCGAGTAGCGCTGCAAGGGCAGCGCTCTTGGCTATTGCCGCCATCGAGGCGGCCCCCCGGCTGGATGTCACAGCGACAACTGTAATCGCCTGCGTCGTGCCCCGGTTCAGGTTTCGACCGATCGGCTCACGCGACCGGTCAGCTGTCGATGGCGACGCCGAGGTCTGCCATTTGCGCGACGACGTCAGGAAAGGTCGGCTCGAACGCGGCAACAAAGTCGGCGGGCCGCGCGATTGCGTGCGCGTTCGCGGCGACGAAACGGGCGAGCGCGCAGTCGACGTCCTCGCGACTGCCTAGGCGCTGCAGGGCGAATCCGGTCTGGGAGTACACCGATGAGTAGTAGGCGTTGCCCCTGCCTTCCCAGAAGGTCATGGGCCGGGTGGCTTGCCCGACGCCTTCGGCGGCGATCAGATAGCTGTCGGGCGCGGTGCCTTCGTAGGTGAACTCGGCGTAGCTCGTGATGCCCTCGTCGAGCCACGGGTCTGCGCCCTGGTTGTTGCCGACCAGCGAGTAGAAGAACATGTGGCCGACCTCGTGGCTGGTCGTGCGGCCGATCGTGTTCTGGCCTTGCATGATGTGGGTCGGGAACTCGATACCACCGCGCAAGTTCGGCGTGACGGCGAACGTCAGCGACGGCCAGGGGTATTGTCCAAATCGCTCGCTGAACTGTTCGAGCGAGTCGACCACCTTGTTCAAGTACGCCTGGGGGTCGTCGTCGATCGTCTCGTGCACACCGACAGTGACGACCACGGGCTCGGGCGCCATGGCGATGGCTTCGACGGTGCGGAAGCGTCCGACGCTGATGGCAAAGTCGCGGGCCGACTCGACGTTCCATCGTCCGGTTCCGTCGTCGACGCCGCTGGCCAGGACCATGTAGTCATCGGGCGCATCGATGGCGACCGACCAATCTGCGACCGGCGACAGGACCGCTTCGGCAAACAGGCTGGTTGCGGGATCGGTCGCCCATCCAATACCGGGCTCCCACGGCAGGATCGGCAGGATCGTGCCGAGGCGCATGTAGTCGTCGCGTCCGGACAGTCGAGATCGCAGCTCGATCGGCACGACGAGCTCGAAGTCGAGTTCGACTTCGATTCGTTCGCCGGGTTGGAGCGTGTTCGCGAGTGGGATGCGGACGAGCGTGGGCGTCAGCAGTTCGGGCTCGACTGGACCACTCGGCAGCGAGACCGAGGTCAGGGTGAGGTCTGCTCCCCCAGCCGCGGAACGGGGCCCGTTCGGCCAGAGCCGCAGGATCAGCTCGTCAACGGGCAGATCCGGTCCAAAGTCGATCGTCATGGAACCGACGACGCTCCGAGCGAGCGGGTCAATGGTCAGCGACGCGTCGTAGATGGGCCGGTCAGGGTTCGGCAGTGCGAGCGGGCCGACGCCACACGGACCGTCTGGCTGCGGCGTTGCCGTCGGTGCGGGCGTGACCGTCGGTGCGGGCGGCGACGTCGGTGC
>CAZEMU010000047.1:11396-18254 GCA_964513315.1 uncultured Acidimicrobiaceae bacterium
CGTCGGTGCGGGCGGCGACGTCGGTGCTTCCGGAGTCGACGTCGGGTCGACCGTCGGCGGGACGGTCGGAATCTCGGTCGGAACGGCTGTGGGCGGCGTGTCGGTGACGGCCTCGGGCACGACGGTGGGATCGCCGATGGCGCGTTCTGCGACCACGACGTCGGATGAGCAGGCCGCGGCGACAAGGAAGACCGCCAAGACCGCCACGGTGAACCTGCGCATCGCGAATCTCAGGCGCGGTTGGCGGCGAGCCAGAAGCCCGTGCCGGCGTTGGCGGTTCGGCCGTGCCAGTCACCAGGCATGACCTCGAGCACGTCAGCCGCCGGGAGATGGATGGGCGTCTGATCACCGAGCGTGTTGATCCACAGCAACGTGCCACCAGGTCGCAGCACCCGATCGACCTCGCTTGGGAACAAGATCATGTTGATCATCATCACGCCGTCAAAGGCGTCGTCGTCGAACGGCAGAAGCGACGCGTCGCTCCGTAGCCGAGGGGCGACATCGGGAGCGTGAGCGAGCATGCCCGCCGACAGATCGGTGCAGACCAGCGAGCCAACAACCAGCGCGAGCACTCGGGCACCAGCGCCGGTGCCCGATCCAAGCTCGAGCCAGTCCCCCGCAAGGGGCAGCTCGCCGCGACTGATGGCGTCATCGATTGGCGCTCGCTTGACGTCGTCAGTGCGGCGTTCGGACCACTCGGGCGCGAGTTCGTCGAAGAGCGTCGACATGCGTTCGGCGTGTTCGGGCGTCCACGTTTCGCCGTACGCCATGCGCCGAGTGATCTTGCGAATCGGGTGATCCGGTCCGGCGAACGGCTCGGGCTCCGAAGCGTCAGGATGCGGGTCGAGTTCGGTCAGCACCCGATCAGCCTCGCGCTCCAGCTCAATAACTTCTTGGCAGACCGAGGATTTTGTTCGAGATGAAGTTCAGCACCATCTCTTGGGAGACGGGCGCGATCTTCATCAGTCGGGCCTCGCGCCAGTACCGCTCAACGTGGTACTCGGTGGCGTAACCGAAGCCGCCGTGGGTCTGCATCGCTCGGTCGGCAGCGAAGAAGCCAGCCTCGGACGCGAGGTACTTGGCGGTGTTCGCCGCCTCGGCGCAGGGAAGGCCGTTGTCGTAGCGCCAGCTCGCTTCGCGAATGATGAGCTCCGCGGCCTTGAGCTTCATGTGGGCCTCGGCCAACGGGAACGCGATGCCCTGGTTCTGACCGATCGGGCGGTTGAAGATGATCCGGTCGTTCGCGTAGTCGGTGGCCCGACGAATGGCCGCTCGGCCAATGCCGAGTGCCTCGGCCGCGATGAGCACACGCTCGGGGTTGAGTCCGTCGAGGATGTAGCGGAAGCCCTGGCCCTCTTCGCCGATGAGCCGCGAGGCTGGCACGCGCAGGTTGTCGTAGCGGACCTCGCACGAGACGACCGCGTTGCGCCCGACCTTCGAGATCGGTGTGATGTCGACGGCCGGGTCTTGCAGATCGACGAGGAAGAGCGAGATCCCTGCCGTGCGACTCTCGGCTTCTTCGATCGGCGTCGTGCGCACGAGCAGCAGACACATTTCGCAGTGCGGGGCTTTGGTCGTCCAGACCTTGGCGCCGTTGATCACGTATTCGTCACCGTCGCGGACCGCACGGGTCTTGATCTGGGTCGTGTCGGTTCCTGCATCGGGTTCGGTGACCCCAAAGGCCACGTGCAGATCACCCGAAGCCACTCGAGGCAGGACTTCGGCGACCAGCTCGGGCGAGCCGTACTTGCGGACCGGCTCCATGCCGAAGACCGACAGGTGGACGGCCGAGCAGCCGTTCATCGCCGCACCGGACGCTGCGATCTCTTCGAGCATGATCGACGCTTCGGTGATGCCTTGGCCACCGCCGCCGAACTCTTCGGGGATCGCAATGCCAACCCAACCGCCTTCGGCTAGGGCTTGGTAGAAGTCCCACGGAAACTCGTGGGCGGCGTCTTTTTCGGCCCAGTACTCGTCGGGGAAGTCCGCGCAGATGCGTCGGATGCCCTCACGAATCGCTTCGTGGTCCTCGTGCACGCTGAAGTCCATGGGTGCATCGTCGCCGACCGTCGCAGCCGCACCCAAGCTGAGACCCACGCCGAAACGTTGAGCCGAAGTGGCCTGCGGAGCGGGACGACCTAGATTCGAGCGATGCCGTGGCCGACCTGGCAGCAGTCGTTGATCGCCGCGGTGCTGTCTGGTGTGGCGATCCTTCTGCTGCGACGCTCCCCCGAGCGCCGCTTCACCGCGGTTGCCGTGCAAGCGGCGACCGAGTTCACGATCCTCGCATCGCTGTACTCGGTGTGGCGCATGGCTCGGAAGTTGCCGCTCTACCAATCGGCCGGCGCCAAGGAACGAGCCCGGGACATCGTCGAACTTCAAGACGCATTCTTCTTGCCGTCGGAGTTGAGTCTGCAGCAGTTCGTCATGCGCTGGGATTGGCTGAGCTGGCTCTCGAGCGCGTACTACGCCGGCGTGCATGTGCCGGCGACGATTGCGTTCCTCGTCTGGCTGTTCTGGCGCCACCGTGACCGCTTCGGGCAGTGGCGCAACGTGTTGTCGATCACCACGGCGTTCTGCCTCGTGATCCGTTTCTGGCGAGTTGCTCCGCCCCGCTTCTTGCCGGACCTTGGTTACATCGACTTGCCGGCCGAGTACGGCCTGTCGCCTTACGGCGCCGTCGGAACGGGCGTGTCGCCGCAGTTTGCGGCGATGCCATCCATCCATGTCGCGTGGGCAGCCGTCGCCTGTTTCGGAATCGTCGCCGCCGGGAGACACCGGTGGCGTTGGCTCTGGATGGGCCACTTGATCGCAACGCTCTTCGTCGTGTCCGCGACCGGGCACCACTGGTGGCTCGACGGCATCGTCGCCATCGCGCTCGTTGCACTCGCGTGGTGGATCGATCGAATAGCGCGCCGGTTTCTGCGAACCCGCCGTACAGGTTCCTATGTGGTCCCTTCTGCCGGAGGATCGGGCCAGATCGAGTCGCGGACCGAATCGAACGCTGTCGGCGCATCATCACCGTCGATCGCGGCAAAGGCCTGATCGACCCAATCACCGATGCCGGCCAATGGCTCGGGCAATGCATCTCGCGCAAACCAGCCGACATCGCTCGTCTCAAGCGGATGCCCCTTGAGCTCGCCGCCCGTGGCACGGCACAGGAACACGAGCGAGTACAACGGGATACGGGTGAAGCCAGCACGGAACCCATCGATCACGGTCAAGAGCCGCTCAGGCTCGCAGATGATGCCGGTCTCTTCGCTCACTTCTTTGACGGCGACTTCAGCCGGTGAGTAGCCAATATCAGCCCAGCCGGTCGGATAGAGCCAGATGCCGCTGTCGGAACGTTGCACCAACAAGATCTCGCCCTTGTCGTTGCCGACGACCGCGCCAACGGCGGACTTTGGGGTGACGTAGCCCGCCACTCGCTCGCCGACGTCGCCCATCCAGTCGGTGACCTGGGCATCGGCGTCGTAGCCACGACCGCTGTGCTGTTTGATCTCAGCCGCGACGTGTAGGACTTCTTCGTAGCGTTCGCGTTCGTACAGCGTCTCGGTGAACGCCATGCCGGTTCGCGCGATGCCGGCGAGCGTCTCTGCCCATCGCAACAGGTCGACTTCGGTGACAGGACCGTCGTGCTCGCTCATCACCGCCGACGCTACCGCTCGCCGCGCCGGTCTGTCTGATCAGCGGTTGATGCTCGCGTCGATTCAGGCGCCGGTCCAGTTCGGTGCACGCTTCTCGGCGAATGCGGTTGCGCCTTCGATGGCATCGGCGGAACCGAACACGCTGTCGATCAGCGGCTGCTGATCGCCCCAGAACGCCTGATCGACGCCACCGAGATCCCGGATGAGACGCTTCGAAGCGGCCAGACCAAGCGGGCAGTTCTTCGCGACCTTTGCAGCAAGTTCGAGCGCACCGTCGAGGGCTTCGCCCTTTTCGGTGAGCACCTGGACAAGGCCGAACTCGTGGGCGACGTCGGCGGTGATCGGCTCGCCCGTCAGTGCCATCTGCATCGCCATGCCGTAGGGCACCCGGCGAGGGAGTCGGGACAATGCGCCCGCACCGGCGAAGAGTCCAACGCCGACCTCGGGGATACCGAGCTTGGCGCCCTTGCTCGCGACGAGCATGTCGCAGCTGAGTGCAATCTCGAGGCCACCGGCGAGGGCAAAGCCTTCGACTGCGGCGATCAGCGGCTTGTCCGCAGCCTTCTCGGTGATGCCAGCGAAGCCACGTTCGGGCAGGTTCGGCATGCCGCCAGACACGAATGCCTTGAGGTCCATGCCCGCCGAGAAGCCACGGCCGTTGCCGGTCAAGACACCCACGGAGAGGTCGGCGTTTGCGTCGAGCTCTTCCATGGCGGCGGCCATCTGTTCGGCGAGCGCCAAGTTCACCGAGTTCATCGCCTCGGGGCGGTTAAGGGTGATGATCATCACGCGGTCACGGATCTCGGTCAGCAGTTCGTCAGCCATGGCTTCATCCTAGGAGCGCCACCTCGGCCGAGATCTATCGGCGAGTCGTCCGCGTTAGCTGAACCGAGTGGCCAGCACTTCGATGACGCGTTGGCCCTGTTCGAGCGGCGTCGTTTCGCTCCGTTCCATCTGCACAGCTGCGGTGAGCAGCACGGCGCCACCGAGCGCCAGCCATCCCCAGGTCGGTACTCGAGAACCAGGACCGAGACTTTCAAAGATCGCGACCGCCGAGATGAGCGCAGTGCCGGTGATGAGTGGGCCGGCGAGTCGCCACCAGCCTCCGGCGAGGACGGCCAACACGCCGACGCCGCCGGCGATGACGGCGTGCCAGGCCGAGCCGCCTTCAAACCGGTCGACCGCAGCGACGAGGCCGAAGATCGCGATCGTCGGGGCGTAGGCAACCCAGCTGGTCAGACCGTTGCGATGCCAGATCGACCCGGCCCACAGCGCAGCGAGCGCAGGAAGTGCGAGGTAGGCCTCGAGCCACATGACGTCCCAGACCGCCAGCTGCATCCAGGTTCCGGCGGTGACCGTGAGCGCTCCGGCGCCGATGATCGGCGGACAGTTGGTGGCGGCCCCGAACAGGACGACGGCACCGCCGACGAGCATCAGGGCCGGAGCCAACATCACGACCGTGGCAGACGCAGCGCCGAGGCCAACGATGCACAAGGTGAGTGCCAATGCGCCGAGCGGCAACTCGAGTCGCTGGGGCAAGACAATCTGAAGGCCCACGATGACCATCGCCGCGGCCGTCAGCATCACGCCGGTCTCGGGGACCGAGAAGCCGATCAGTTCGCCGAGCGGCAAGCCCGCAAGTCCGACGGCGATACCGGTGATGATCGTCGGGGTCCATCGCTGGGTGCGCCACGCATCGAATGCAGCGAGCGCCCCGACCACGAGGGCGAGCACGATTGCCGCGATCGGTTCGAGCAGCCACATCGCGCTGAGCGACAGCAGCGAGACCAGCCGTGTCGGGAAGGTGGCCGGTTCGTTGACGTTCGGCGAGACGACCCAGCCGAGCGCCCAGCCAATGACCGCGATCGCCGTTACCCCGACGCCCATCTGGACGACGTCGCTCAGCGGCACAACCAGGCCGATGACGAATAACGATGCGAACGAGCTGGCAATGAGCGCAGTCGCACCGTCGCCTCGACGCAGCTGGAACCGAGCGCCGGCAGCGAGCAGAAGTGCGGCAGCTGCGACCACGCCCACTCCTTGCCAACCTGAGTTGGTGAACAGGATCGCAACGATTGCGATGATCTTGGCAACGCCCAAGCCGTCTCGGCGGCCGGTCACGATCGCCCAGGTGCCACTCGCAAGTGCGGCGCAGCTCAGCACGAGTGCCGACGCCGATGACGCCGCAAAGACGGCAAGGACACTTGCCGGAATCAGGAAGGTGGCCGGACGCCAATCCGCTCCGAAGAGCAGCCCGACCAGCCAGTCGTTCGGCTCGAGCAGGCGACGCCGATCTGCAGTCAGCCAGCCGAGGCCCAAGAGCGCCGCGGAGATGAGCAGGGTGGTCGACGTGCTGATCAGCAGCGCATCGACCAGCACAACAACGGTGCCCAGACCAGCGATCACTTCAACCGTCGGGGCGATGACTGCAACGACCTGGCGCCACATCGGATCGCGGCGAGTCGCCAGGGCAGCGAGCTCAACGAGCAGGAAGAAGCCAGCCAGGCTGACCCACCACGCATGCACGTTCGTGAACATCGCTGCGGTTGCGACGGCAGAAACCGCTGCGAGCAGCACGACCATCCACCCTCGTTCAAGGGATGGTCGCCAGCGGGCCAGTGCGGCCGCAGCGAGGGTTGCGATGATGCCGGCGACGACGAGCTGGGGACGATCGGCGCGGACGAATCCCAGGTCGTCGATCGTCGGTGCGAGCTGGATCGGCCACCGTTGAAATGCCGCGATCGGCAAGAGACCGGCCACCAGGGTCCAGATCGTCGCCGACCGGCCTGACGGCTCGATGCCGACACCAGCACCGGCACCGACCGTCATCACGGTCGCCCCGAAGGCGACGACGGCCAACACGAGCGGCATCGACAGCGGTGACACAGCTGCGACACCTGCGGCGGCCAAGACAACCGAGCCACGAGCGGCCCATTCCAGTACCGGCGAGGCGTCGACGCGCACGAGCGCAAACCACGATGCGACGGCCGTGAGCGACGTCAGAAGCAGCGTCTCTTGCCAGGTTCGATCCGCCAAAACTGCAACTGCCGCCATGTCGAGCGGAATGAGTAACGCACCGAGATGGAAGATCGCGCGGCCAGTCAGCGGGATCGTCGACTGCAACCGGCGCCCTCCGAGGAGCATCACCAATGTGATGGCGACGAGCCCGCCCAGCTTTGCCGTCTGGCCGATCTCGCCCCAGCGAACTGCC
>CAZEMU010000047.1:18354-24886 GCA_964513315.1 uncultured Acidimicrobiaceae bacterium
GGCGACGAGCCCGCCCAGCTTTGCCGTCTGGCCGATCTCGCCCCAGCGAACTGCCGTCAAAACTGCTGCTGCCGCGAGCAACAGCGAGACACCCGTTGCGCCAACCCACAGCGTTCCGGTTCGGCTTGGATCGCCAGGTGGCGGCGATCCAGCGCCGAGAGGTCCCGGCAGATCTGGCACGGACGGGGTCTCGGATGGGGGCGTGGGCTTGGTGGCGGTCGGCATGGTTCCACCATCGGGGTTGCATGCCTGCTGGGGAATGCAGAGAGTCCCCCAAAGCCCAGTGGGGGCTTCCCTGGGTTCGCCCTGGGGCCTGTCCGTGGCATCCTCGACGCATGGCCCGGCCCCTCACGCAGACCGATCGCAGCCTGTTTCAGGCCACTGCGGTCGTGCGATGGTTGACGCTGGGTTGGGCTGCGTTCGGGCTGGCCATCAGCACCGAACACCTACGCCACGCCAGTGCGGCCTGGGTGCTGATGGTGCTCGCGCTGCTCGTCACGTCCGCATTGACGGTGTTGTTGACGCAGGACCCGAAGCGCCTTGTGAGCGCGCCGGTCATCATCATCGAGCTCGCCACGGCGGCGCTGCTGCTCATCGGTGACGGCTACGTCTACACCGACGCACGCCCCCAGTCGCTCCCTTGGGCCTGGCCGTCCGCGGCGCTCATCGCGACCGGCGTCGCCTTCGGGCGACGGTGGGCGGTCGTGTCCGCAATCGGGTTGTCGCTTGCCAGCTTCTTCGGCGAAGGACTCAACGACGGCGGCACCTCGAACTGGGGCGTGACTGCATCGTCCAAGGCCGGCCTGTACCTCCTGACCGCCTTGATCAGCGGCTATGTCGCCCACCGGTTACGTCAGGCCGAGGTCGAGATCAGCGCTGCTCGGGCCCGCGAAGAGGTCGCCGTGAAACTCCACGACGGTGTTCTCCAGACGCTCGCCGTCATCCAACGCCGATCTGATGATCCGGAACTCGTTGCGCTCGCCCACGACCAGGATCGCGACCTGCGCGACTATCTCGCCGGCAGTCGCTCAGCTCAACCCGACCTGACCGCCAGCCTCCGCCAAGCAGCCGCCCTCTACGAACGACGTCACGGCGCTCGAGCCGAAGTCATCATCGCCGACGACATTGTCGAGCCGACAAGCGAGGTGATCGCTGCGGTCGCTGGCGCGGTCGGCGAAGCGCTTGCGAATGCAGGCAAGCACAGCGAAGCCGAACGTGTCGTCGTCTACGCCGAACCCGACGACGACGCACCCTCCGACGCTGGCTTGTTCGTATCGATCAAGGACAACGGCGTCGGGTTCGACGTCGACGCCGTCACCGAACGGATTGGCATGCGAGACTCAATTCGGTCCCGTATCGAGTCGATAGGAGGCCGAGTCGAAATTTCGAGCCGCCCAGGCCGAGGAACAGAGGTGCGACTATGGGCTCCCTAAATGCTGTCCGAGTCGTGATTGCCGACGACCATCCGATTTGGCGATCCGGCGTGCGCAACGATCTCGGCGACAACTTCGATGTCGTCGGCGAAGCTGGTGACGGCACCGAGGCCGTCAACGTCATCCGTGAGACCGAGCCCGACCTGGTGCTGTGCGACCTCAACATGCCCAACGGTGGCGGGCTCAAGGTCGCGACCGAGTGCGGACAGATGACTCGGGTTGTGATGCTCACCGTGTCCCAAGCCGAGCGTGATCTTCTCGACGCGATCTCTGCCGGTGCTTGCGGCTACCTGCTCAAGTCGACGCCGCCCGACGAGCTGCGCAACGAGCTGTGGAAGGCCGCCCAAGGCGAGCCCGTCTTCTCGCCGTCGCTCGCTGCGCTCGTGCTCACCGAGTTCCGCCGCATGTCCAAGGCCGAAGCCCCCGGCGAAGCACTCAGCGCTCGCGAACGCGAGGTGCTGCAGCACGTTGCCCGAGGGCACACGTACAGGGAGATCGGCGAAGAGCTCTTCATCGCCGAGAAGACCGTCGAGAACCACGTGCGCAACATCCTCGCCAAGCTGCACCTCAATCGGAAGAACGAGCTGATGCGCTACGCGATCGAGCACGGCATCGAATAGCTCGCCGCAGCGGTCGTGCTTGGACCCTCAGGGCTCTAGGTCAGGTCCGGTTCGCGTTCGAGTACTTCGAGAAGCGCTTTGCGGATCTCGTCCTGCATCGCAGGGTCAGTGACCTTGACGCCTTCGAGCGTCTGCACGTAGAACGCGTCGACCACATCACCGCCGACGGTCTGCACTCGCGTCTGTTGCTGGTCGAGTCCGGCGTTGACCAACGCCCGGCTCAGCTCGTAGAGCAGGCCGAGACGATCGGGGCCGGCGACCTCGATCACCGTTGACAGCGCAGAGACGTCGTTGTCGAAGTCGACCCGGACCTGCTCGATCGGGTTGGGCGCACGAACGACACGTCCGAGACGAGCCCGGGAGCGAAGTTCGAAGTGCGGGGCCAGGTCCTCGGTGCTGGCGAGCACGTCTTCGACTTCGTTGATGACGCGCGCCCATTCGATCGTCTCGTCTTCGCCATCGACGTGCACGACCCGCACCACTTCGAGTGCCTTGCCATCTTCGATGTGCGTCTGTGCACCGAGGATGTTGAGCCGGTTCAACGCCATTGCGCCTGCGACGCGGGCGAACACGCCAGGGCGGTCCTTGGTGACAACAACCAAGGTGTCGCCCTCGCCGTGCACCAAGTGATCGTTGGCTGCCATCAGCTGGCGCTGCGATGCATCGGGGAAGCTGGACTCGACCTCAGCATCGCCGTCAGTGCGCAGCCAGTCATCGGTCAGGCGAGTGAGCTCGCTCAACAAGTGGGCCTTCCAGCGGCTCCATGCAGAGGGCCCGGTCGCCAACGAGTCGGCTTCGGTCAGCGCGGCCAGCAGATGCAGGAAGGATGACGTCTGCACTTGTTCGGCAACGCTCGCGATCGTGCCGGGATCTTCGATGTCGCGCCGCGTGGCGACGTCGGGCAACAGCAGGTGATGTTCGCAGAGACGCTTAAGCGTGTCGACATCGTCGGGACCGAAGCCCATGTTGGCCGCAACCGTGTCGATCAGTTCGACGCCGACGTCGGTGTGGTCGCCGGGATAGCCCTTGCCGATGTCGTGCAAGAGCGCGCCGACCACGAGCAGGTCCGGACGTTCGACTCGATCGACAAAGTCCGAGGCGATCGACGCGGCCTCGAGCAGGTGACGGTCGACGGTGAACCGGTGGTACTGGTTGCGCTGGACCTTGCTTCGTGTCGGTTCCCATTCTGGGAGAAGCCGGGTGAACAACCCCACGTGGTCGAGGGTCTCGATGACGGGAATTGCAGCGTCGCCAGTCAGCAGCAAACGCACGAACAGTTCGCGGATCTCCGCCCGCCACGGCACGCGAATCGTCGGACCAAGTTCGACCAGTGCGTCGAGCGAGTCGCGATCGATGCGAGCGTTGTTCTCGGCTGCTGCGACTGCAAGCCGCAGCATCAATGCCGCGTCATTGCCAACCGGCGCGGTCGGCGTGATGCACATCGCTTCGTCGACGCTGACGACGCCCTCGTCGATCGCCTTGGGGCGTTCGGCGCGAAACCGGAAGCGCTTAATGCGTCGTTGGGCACGCTGAAATACATTCTCGGCGATCCAGGTGACGGTGCGAGCCGACGCCGCGATCTCGCTCATCATCACGTCGGCGTCGCCGATGCCGAGCGCCTCGGCGACACCGTCTTGTTCCTCAAGGAACAGGCGGTCGCCCTTGCGACTCGTGGCGCGGTGCAACTCGACTCGCGCTGCCAATAGGACCTTGTTTGCAGCCCGAAGATCTCGTCGTTCCTGATCGAGGATCGGGATGTCCGCTGCCTCGATCCACTCAACCGCGTTGATATCTCGAAGCCCGCCGCTCGACGTCTTGAGGTCAGGTTCCAGGAGGAACGCAACCTCGCCGTTGGCGGCAACTCGTTCGCGGCTGTCTTCGATGATCTGCGGAAGCCACTTGCGGCGAGCGGAACGCCAGGAGCGGACCGACTGCTCGGAGAGGTCATTGGAGAGTTCGGCATCGCCGGCGAGATGGCGCAGCGTCAGCAGTGATGTCGCCGTGTCGAGGTCGGTCTTGGCCAACTCGATGCTCTCGCCGACCGTGCGAACCGAATGGCCCAGCGAAATGTGCGCATCCCAGACGGGGAACCAGAGCGCTTCGGCGGCCGGCGCAAGCTCGGCCTCGTTCCAACCGTCGTGCAGGAGCATGACGTCGAGGTCGCTCTGTGGGCTGAGTGCGGATCGCCCGTAGCCGCCGATTGCGACGAGGCTGATCCCGCGACGCGAACCGATCTCGGCTTCGAAGAGGGCCTGCAGCCACTCGTCGACCCGTCGGGCATAGGCCCGGCAGAACACGGTTCCGACCAGGCTGCGGTCAGCGAAGAGTTCTTCGCGGTCGATGGCCGGTGTACGGCCGCCGTTCGAGCTCATGGCGACAGCGTAGGCAGCGACGTCATGCGGTCGGCCACGCTCGGTTGAGAGCTCGAGGCAGTTCCTCGGCCCATTGGATGAGATCGTGACCCGCCACTCGTTCGGTGAAGTGGTAGCGATCGGTCTGTGTCATCAAGAAACCTGCCCAGGCCTCGGTCGCTTGGAAGAACGCTCCTTCGAGCGTGCCAGCGCAGAGATGGACAAACGGGTGTGCCTCGGACCAGGCTTCGCGCAGATCCGGGGGCATGCCGGTCGAGTAGGCAAACGCGTGTCCGAAACGAGCCGGATGCGAGCGGGCGACCATGAGTGTGTGACCACCTCCGTCGCTGCAACCGAACACGCCCCGAAGTGCAGGATCGGTCGCGACGCCAAGCGTTGCCTCGGCCCATGCGGCGAGTTCGTCGACGAAGAAGCGTTCGTGGTTCACGAACCGCTGCTGGTCAAAGCCCGGCAGGTACTCGGCGGCGCGCAGGTTGCCCATGATCGGATCAAACGCCGCCGAGTGCGCCGCGACGATGACCACCGGCGGACAGGTGCCCGCTTCGATCGCTGCATCGAGGCGACGTAGGTACGGCGAGATCATGTTGCCATCGGTTGCGTAGATCACCGGTATGGCATCGCCAGCCTGGTGCCCCGCGGGCCGGTAGACGGTGACCCGTCGAGGTTCGCCGAGGGCTTCGGACTCGACGGCGTGGTCGAAGCTCGTGCCGACGAGTTCGTCGTTCGACGGAAGCTCCGGCGGCGATGACGCCCCGCGGAACCGCCCGTCATGCGAGCCTCGCGAAAAGCTCATCTGCCCGCCGCCATCGACCGACTGAAGCGTGTACGTGATGACCGCTTCGTCGAGCCGCTCGACTCTCAGTTGGAGGGCTTGCAATCCATCACCCGCCGGCCATGACATGAGCTGGAATGTCGGCGGCACCGAGAACGGCACCGGCGTCTCTTTGACGAGCGTCAACACGTCGCCGTCTGCCCACGCGGCGCCGTCGACCTCCATGCGGGCACGGAGCTCGGCCGGCTCGGGAGCCGTCCAGACCCGACAGAAGCGCTGGCCATCGGGCAGCTCGCCCGGTTTCGACGCGCGTTCGCAAGCCAAGTCGATCGTCGCTTGCTCCATGCGCTCGTGGAGTTCCGCCAAGCTCGGCACGCCGAGCGCCTGTCGTTCTTCGTCGGTGACCCGTGGGTTGACGGGTGGTTGGACGATCTCGCCGTTCTGCTCGAGCATGACCGTGCCGTAGAGCTGGGGCCGTCCGGTGTACAGCGCGATCTTGTCGCTGGCCTCGGCGTGGATGCGGCCAGCGCCATCGATGCCGCTCTCGTGAGCGAGCAGCGAGAGCCGAGCAACGTTCGGCAGGTCCGACGGGTCGCCTGAGTTCGCGAGCAGCACCGCGGCTGCCCCGGCCGATTCGGGCGAGGCGAGGGACTCGAGCGCCGGATGCTGTCGGATCTCATCGAGCAGGTCGAACCGTTCGTTGCCCGACGCGTTCAGCGCCTGCTCCAAGAGGTTGTCCAGCTCGTCCACATCACCCGCTGCCGCATCATCCATCGTCACATCGCGACCCTACGACACGCACCCAAACCCGATCCCCAAAGATCAGACACCCGTATTGCCCCGCCAAAGTGAGCCCAGCCAAAGATCGGCGAAGTCGGTATGAACCTGATTTCGTTGCACTTTGAAGCCAAGGGGACGCCACCGGACATCAAGGAACCAGTGCCGATTCAACTGGGAATTCGTAAGACTGTTGCGCTCAACGACGTCGACGTATGCCGTCCGACGACCGAAGTTGTAGAACTTGAAGTCAAGTGGGGCACCAGTCCGGCCATCCCAATTCTGCACGAGCTCCTCAATCAAGAACGCCTCGCCGATCTTCGAACCGAGATCTGGTCGAGCGTCAGGACTGTTCTTGGCGATCGCAGTCCATGTGCATTCGCAAAGTCCTTTGTCGCGTCTCGATCGAACGTGAGCAAGGCGCTCTCGCTCCAGCCCTCCTGCTCCCAGTACGCCTTGCGGAGCAGTATTTGCTCGCCGAATCGGCGCCGTTTGCCTGGAGACCGGCGATAGATCCGGGCCCGCTTCCCTATCTGGTTGGGTAGGTGCAGAGCCAAG
>CAZEMU010000047.1:24986-29211 GCA_964513315.1 uncultured Acidimicrobiaceae bacterium
CCGGCGATAGATCCGGGCCCGCTTCCCTATCTGGTTGGGTAGGTGCAGAGCCAAGGACCTCTTGCCAAGCAGGACGCAACTGCGAGCCTAACTTCTGGAGGATGGCGGGGATGTGCGGCGACCCTCTGCCCAGGGGGCCGCCGCACGGCCTACCGCCATGCCCTTTTGGTCATGCGCCTCGTCTAGAGACGGGTGAACGTGCCGTCGCTGATGTAGGCGGTCTCACCGTGTTCGGTGCTGTCGAGACCCTGCTGCTCGGCGTCGTCGCTGACTCGGAGACCGATCGTGACGTCGAGCACCTTGGCGATGATGTAGGTGACGACGAACGAGAACACCATCACGACCACGATCGAGATGAACTGGTTCCACAGGAGCGTGCCGCCGGCTTCTTCGAACTCGCCGGTGAAGGCAGCGTCGCTGGCCAAGAAGCCGATCAACAAGCCGCCGACGATGCCGCCGACCATGTGGATACCGACCACGTCGAGCGAGTCGTCGTAACCGAAGCGCTCCTTGGCCTTGATGGCAAAGAAGCAGATGACGCCTGCGGCGAGGCCGAAGATGATCGAGCTCATGCTGCCGACGAAACCGGCGGCAGGCGTGATGGCGACGAGACCGGAAACGATGCCGGAGCACATGCCGAGTGCCGTTGGCTTGCCGCCCGTGGCGACTTCGGTGATGAGCCAGCCCATGAGGCCAGCTGCGCCAGCGAGGAAGGTGTTGGTGAGTGCCTGTCCAGCGTCAGGGCCGCCGAGGCCCGAGTTGAAGCCGAACCAGCCGAACCACAAGATGCCAGTACCGAGCACGACGAGCGGCAGGTTGTGTGGTGGCCACGCTTCCTTGCCGAAGCCACGACGCTTACCGAGTACAAGCACAGTCGCCAGTGCAGCGACGCCGGCGTTGATGTGGATCGCCGTACCGCCGGCGTAGTCGTGGGCAGGGAGGTCGATGATCCAACCGCTGTAGACCCAGAAGACGACCGGCGAGTACACCAGCAGCGACCAGACCGGCACGAAGATCATCCATGCGCTGAACTTCATTCGGTCAGCGACCGCACCCGAGATAAGTGCTGGCGTGATCACCGCGAAGGTCAGGCCGAACGCCCAGCCGGCCATCTCGCCGTCGCCGGGCGTCGCGCCGACGCCGTTCATCCAGAAGTTGTCGAACCCGAAGAACCCGAGCCATCCGTCGCCTGAACCACCAGCTCCGACCGAGATGCTGTACCCGAGCACAGCCCACACGATCGGGATGATTCCCAAGCAATAGACGTTCATGTTCAACATGTTGAGCACGTTCTTCGAGCGGACCATGCCGCCGTAGAACAGTGCGAGACCTGGGACCATCAACAGCACCATCGCTGTTGCGGCCAGGATCCAAACGGTGTCTCCCGACATTGAATTTCTCCCCTTGATCGCCGCGACGACATAGCCGCGACATGACTACCTGCGGCCAGTGTGAAGGACCTCAACGCCGCGAGCACGACCTGAAGGCTGTTGTTCACATCCCTGAACCAGGCTGTTCACATTGCGGAAACAAACCCGCGGTGTGACCCCTCAGATGAGTGATCCGTCTTGGAGTCGGCGGAAGAAAAGTGAGCGAGGCAACGCTTCGATGCCAGCTTCGGCAGCGGCATCGAGTTGGGCTTCGTTGACATGGCTGCCGAACCCAATGACCCGTCCGGTCACCGCCGTGAGCTGGGCCGGATCGCCAATGCGACTGAGGTCGACAAGGCACACGGCGTCGTCGTTCGACGCCTCGATGAGCGCGTCGACCGAGCGGACAATGCGAGCGTCAGGAAACGCCCCGCTGAGTTTCGAGCGGTCCATGAGATCGACCGACAAAGCAATAACCGTTGGCGTCTCTGGTTCGCCGGTCATCGCTGGCCTGCTTCGCGTCGGCGGCGGAGGTGAACGTGCGCCTTCGCGGCGCCCCAAATGAGCCCGGGTTCGTGCAGGCTCGGATCGACGTCCGCAAACGAGGCTGGCGTCAAGTTGTAGACGTCGTCGGGGAACGCCCGCTGGGCGAAGTCATCCCGGGCCATCGGTGCGGTCGATGCGTCGGCAAGCACGCCGGTGGCGAACCGGACGCCACGACGCAGTACTTGCAGAGGACCCTCGGTTTGCTCTGCGATGTCTTGGGACAACAGCGTGCGCAGCTCGGCGCTCAGCGCGGCGGCCCCTTCGCTCACCGCGGCGTCTGCGGCGGGCGTGGTTGCGAGATCGGGCGCCCGATCGGCGATCGACCACCGAATCCAGTTCCCGACGACATCTTCGATGGCCGAAACCAAGTTCAGCGCGTGGTTCGCAAGCGCTGCTTCGTCATCGGCAAGCGAGGGATTGGTGTCGTTGTCGATCATTGGTTCCGGTCCGTGCGCATTACGCCAGTCATTGTCGCAGGAACACGAGTAGGTTTGACCTGTGGCACCGCACGACCATGAACATCACCACGGCGAAGACGGTCATGACAATGCGCACGGCTACATGGTGCACCAGCACCGTGACGTCCAGGGAGGCACGGCGCGCGCCGCAGTGTTCGGTGTCAGCGATGGACTCGTCTCCAACGTGGCGCTCATCACGGGCGTCGCGGCCGCAGACACAGGCGGCTCGTCGGTAGTCATTGCCGGCGTCGCTGGTTTGCTTGCCGGCGCCGCATCCATGGCGGCTGGCGAGTACGTGTCGGTCAAGGCCCAGTCCGAGCTCATCGAACGAGAGCTCGAACTCGAACGCATCTCGATCGCCGAGAAGCCGCAGGCCGAAACGAACGAGCTCGCGGCGATCTATGCGAACCGGGGTATCGACCGAGGCCAAGCCATGCAGATGGCCGAGGCCGTCATGGCCGATCCCGAGGTCGCCCTCGAGGTCCACGCCCGCGAAGAGCTCGGCGTCGACCCATCCGAAACGGGCCAACCCATCAGTGCCGCCGTGAGCAGCTTCATTGCGTTCTCGCTCGGCGCTTTCATTCCACTACTCCCCTGGTTCTTCGGCGAGGGAAGCGCTGCGCTCTTGCTCTCGATTCTGTTCGGCCTGGTCGCGGCCGCGGGTGTTGGTTGGGCGCTCGCCTACTTCACCGAGAAATCCAAAGTCCGCACGATTGCCCGCCAGGTCGCACTCGGGAGCGCAGCATGCCTGCTGACCTGGCTGATCGGCTCTTTGGTCGGCGCCTCGGTCGCCTAGCCCGATGTCGACGGTCGCGACCTCGGCAGAGACGTTCGCCGCGACCGTAGCGCTCTTCACCGAAGAGCTTGGCTTCGCCCTTGAGCTGATCACGCCGGCCGATGATCCGTCGATGGCCATCGTCGTTCGCGGTGAGCACCGCGTCACGATCGAACGAAAGCCTGAGCCCGGGCCAGTCGCCGATCGGCCACTCGTCATCCCACCGCTGGTCTCCGAACTCGTCGTGAACCGGGCCGAAGACGACGCGGCCTGGGTGACCGGCCGCGCTGGCATGCGCTACCGCGACCTGATCCCGAGTCGACTCGGCGGCCGGTTCATCGCCTCGCATATCGAGGTATGCGATGGCGGACCGGTGCCTGACCTGGTCCATCATCACGCCGTTCGCTTCCAGCTGATCTTCTGCCAGCGCGGCTGGGTCGACGTGGTCTACGAAGACCAAGGCGCCGAGTTCCGTATGGAAGCCGGTGACTGCGTGATCCAGCCACCCCATATTCGACACAAGGTCCTGGCTAGCTCGGCCGGTGCCTGCGTGGTCGAGATTGGGTGCCCAGCCGAACACGACACACTGTTCGATCACGAGATGGCGCTTCCGAACGACCGCGTCGACGACGCCCGCCAGTGGGATGACCAGCGTTTCGTTCGCCACGTCGGTGCGGACGGCGAGTGGATCGCCAGCGAGTATGACGGCTTCGAAGAGCAGGTCACCGCAATCGCCGAGGCAACCCAGGGACTGGCCGATGTGCGGATCCTGCGTCGGTCCGGCCCCGGTTCGTTGACGGCGATGGCAGCTGTCGACGGCGAGTTCGACTTCTTGTTTGTGCTCCAAGGCACCGCTGCGATCGACCTGCCCGATGAGCCGCTCGACGCAGTCGAAGGTGATGCGATCGCCCTCGCCCCAGGCACGACCTGGTCGATCGACGCGGCCGGTGACGACTTCCGTCTACTGCGTGTGCGCCTCTGACGAAGCCTCGGCTCGGCCGAACGGTCACGTGTAACGCCGGCTCCACTGTTCCGTCAGGAAGCCAACAGCAATCCTGCGCCGCTCGGCGCTTGGC
>CAZEMU010000048.1:0-9193 GCA_964513315.1 uncultured Acidimicrobiaceae bacterium
GAACCGACGGGGGCAATGACGGCGGCGGTTCCTGAGAGAAACATCTCGGTCGTCTCGGCGCCGTCAAGGATCTCGCTCACGGGCAGTGAACGCTCCTCGACCTGGTAACCGAGATCGCTGGCCATCTGGATGATCGATGAACGGGTGATTCCGTGCAGGAACGAGTCATCGAGATTGCGCGTGATGAGCTTGTCGTCGGTGATCATGAAGAAGTTCGCCGCACCGGTCTCGGTGGTATCGCCATCGGTGGCGAAGAGGACCTGGTCGACGCCGTGCGCGGCCTTGGCCTCGAGTGTCGGGCCGAGCGCCATCACATAGTTTGCGCCACTCTTGATCGAGCCGAACTGCGGCGTCGTGCGGGGCGTCTTGGTTTCGACCAGCAGGCTGAGCGGACGAATGCCACCAGCGAAGTAGTCGCCGACGGGGCTGCACAGGATGTAAAGAAGCGACGTCTGGCTCGGGGCCGCGGCGGCACCGATGTTGTGATCGGCACCGATGATCGTCGGGCGCAGGTAGAGCGAGCCCGGCTGGTCTGGGGTGTGGTCCAGGTTGGCCGTCGCCGAGTCGATCATCATCTGGCGCAACAGGGCTGCATCGGGCACGGGCAGGCGCAGCAGCGAGATCGAATTGATGAACCGCTGCACGTGGTCATCGAGGCGGAAGATCGCCACCGAGCCATCGGCCTGGCGGTGTGCTTTGAGGCCCTCGAAACAGGTGCTGCCGTAGTGCAGCGCATGGGTTCCGGGATGGATCGAGAAGTCAGCTAGCGGCTCCGCAGCGCCCGAATACTCGTACCCGTCAGGACCGCCACGGGCCACCGTGATCATGTCGCCAAAGAGGGTGCCGAACGGTTCGCTGAATGGATCTGCACTTGCCATGGCTGCATCGTAGGCCGAGGACCCTGTGCGCGCCCGCACGCACTCCGTGCTCGTTCTGTTCACATGTCTTGCCAACTTGAGAACAGCTGCCCAACGGCTGCACAACAGGTGCGAAACCCGGAATGGAGCAGCCCCGTCACGGACTTTCGTGTCCAGCTCCGGCAGTCCGCCGGGGATGTCTTCCGCTCATGCGGGATTGGGGATGTCGTCCATGAACTACACGAAAGCGTTGGCCAGCGTGCTTACGGCACTGCTGCTCGCGCCACTCTTCTTTCTCGCCGGAGCTGGCGATGCAGCCGCCTCCGGCGAAGCGACGTATCGCGTCGAGGTCCGGAACGCGACCTCGGGGCAATACTTGACGCCGCCGAACTGGGCGGCGCATAGCCGCTCAGCAGATGTCTTCCAGCTCGGTCAGCCTGCGAGTCCCGGCGTGGAAGCGGTCGCCGAACTTGGCGGCGTACCTGTGCTCGCCGCTGAGCTCCAGGGTGCAATTGATGCCCGAGGCCTCGGTGTCTCTGGCGTCGGCGCCGATGCACCTCTCGCTCCGGGCCAGGCAGCAGCGTTTGAGTTCTCGAGCTCCGAGACACGCTTCAGCCTGGTGTCGATGATCATCTGCACCAACGACGGTTTCGGTGGACTCGACTCGGTCCGCCTTCCTAGCCGCGACGGGCAGACCCGCACCTACAACGTTCGTGCCTATGACGCGGGCACCGAGCTGAACACCGAGAACCGGGCTGACATCGTGCCGGCTCCGTTCTGCAACGGTCCCGGCGGAACCGATCAGGATCAGCCTGAGATCGACGGTTTCGGTCGTATCAACCGTCACCCGACCCTGAAGGGCGTCGGTGACCTTCCGCTCAGCTTCGACTGGCGTGGCCCGGTTGCCCAGGTGACGATCACTCGTGTCGACGCACCGACCAACTACTCGCTCACGATCCAGAACATCACGAGCGGTCAGTACCTGACTCCACCGAACTGGGCCGCACACACTCGTGCGGCTGATGTCTTCCAGCTCGGCAAGCCCGCCAGCCCCGGCGTCGAGGCTGTTGCCGAACTCGGCGGTGTCCCCGTCCTTGCTGCTGAACTGCAAGCTGCGATCGATGCCCGAGGGCTCGGCGTGTCTGGCGTCGGCGGCGATGCGCCACTCGCCCCTGGCGAGTCGGTCAGCTTTGACATCACGACTGGCGCGGATCGACTCAGCATCGTCTCGATGGTGATCTGCACCAACGACGGTTTCGCTGGCCTCGACTCGCAGCGCCTGCCGCAGTGGGAGGGCGACACTCGCACCTTCTACGTGCGGGCATTCGATGCGGGCACCGAGCTGAACACCGAGAACCGGGCCGACATCGTGCCAGCGCCGTTCTGCAATGGCCCTGGCGGAACCGATCAGGATCAGCCTGAGATCGACGGTTTCGGTCGTATCAACCGTCACCCGACCCTGAAGGGTGTCGGCGATCTGCCGTCTTCGTTTGACTGGCGTGGACCAGTGATGGCTGTCACCGTTCGGAACAACGGCTAACCGCCAGCCCGGCTTCGGCTGAACACATATCGCCCGAGTGCGACCCTTGGCAGAGGGGCCGCACTCCGGACAGAGGCAGAGCGGGTCGCTTCGGCGGCCCGCTCTGTGCAATTACTGGCCGGTGAATTCGGCCTCGCGTTTCTCCATGTAGGCAGCGATGCCTTCACGGAAGTCTTTGGTGGCGAACAAGGGAAGCAGTGCCAGGTACTGGCGCTGAACGTGATCCTCGAAGTCTTCGCTCATCGCATGACGCATCATCCGCTTTGCTGCCCGAACAGCCAGCGGACCGTTCGCAGCGATACGGCCGGCCAACACGCGGGCTGCGTCGCCGAGCGCATCGGGCTCGACCACTTCGCTCACCAAGCCCATGTCGAGCGCTTCGTCGGCCGTGAGCGTGCGGGCGGTGAACAACAGGTCGGCGGCTTGGGACCAGCCGATGATGCGAGGAAGCAGCCACGTGCCGCCGCTCTCAGGCACCAGGTTGCGGGCCGTGTAGGCGGCCGACAACTTCGCCTTGTTCGACGCAATGCGCAGATCGCAGCCGAGTGCCAAGTCCATGCCGTAGCCAGCGGCGCCACCATTGAGCGCCGCGATCGTTGGCGTGTCGATCTTGTTCAGCACGATCGGCGGCGCCTCGCGAAGATCGAACTCGCCCGGCGGCAGCGTCGGCTTGCCGTCGTTCTCAAACGCATCGCCTGCCTGCGCTGCGGCCAGGTCGAGGCCTGCGCACCAGGCCTTGCCGTTGCCGGTGATGATGATCGCCCGCACTTCGGGATCTCGATCGGCCCGCAAGAGCAGCTCGCTGAACTGCTCGAGCATGCGCCGAGTGATCGTGTTCATTCGCTCAGGTCGGTTGAAGGTGATCGTCGCGATGCGATCGGCAACGTCGTAAAGAAGAGGCTCGCTCATGGCGCCACACTACGGCGGGATCCGCGGTTGAACGAAGAGGAGGCCGATACGGTCGGCGGCTGCGCTCGCGGACAGGATCTTTGGCGGCTTCGGTCGTGCTGCTCGTCTGCGGGGCGATGTCCAGGCCGAGGACGCTCGATGAGATCCGTGGGACGATCGAGCGCAGCGGGGTCGACCACACCTGTGGCAACGCCGTCGCCACGCTTCGTGTGCCCTGATCGGCCGAGACGACCACAGCACGGATCTCGCCAAAACCGAAAGAGACCGTTGCGATTGCAACGGTCTCGATGGTCGGGCTGAAAGGATTTGAACCTTCGACCCCCTGGTCCCAAACCAGGTGCGCTAGCCAAACTGCGCCACAGCCCGTGGACACGCCAGCCGAAACCGGCGAGTTCAACGAGGGCAGTATACCAACCGCTGCTGAAGCTCCTCTCCGAATTGTCGCGTTCTCACGTTCGACTTTCGGATGCGGGCCGACGGAGCCTCGGAGGTGCCGTTTCGCTGTGGCGGCGAGTTGGCGAACGTGTGCGTTAGCTGGCGATGAGTTCTTGTTCGATCGCGACGTGCATCGGCACGTTGGGCTCAGCGTCGAGGCCAAGATCGCCAATCAACGCTCGGAGTTCCTTGAGGTCGCGACCCTGGACCGCGATCGAGTGCAGGCGCTTGCCGCCGTCACGTAGATCGATTTTGACGATCTCGGCGCGCACGTTGCCGATCCGGTAGACCTTGCGCTGCTTGGTCACAAAGACCGCCCGCACGCCCGCATCGTCGTCGAGCTTTTTGACCGCCTTGGACAGGTTGTAGTTCTTGCCTCGAGCTGGCTTGTCCAGTCGCAACTGGTCATAGACGTCGTCCCACGGCGAAGGAGTCGCATCGCTGTCCTCGGGCCACTGGCTATCCCAGCGCTCGAAGCCACGCTTTTCCTTGCCGAGGTGCTTCAGCTTGAGCCGATCGTCGCGAACCTTGGCGTTCCACTCCTCGTCATCAGAGATGAGGTAGCAGTCGTTGATCTCTTCGGTGACGGCCTCGGATTCGGCCAGTTCGATGATCTGCTTGCGGATTTTCCGGTGCTTTCCCCAGACGCGGTACTCATACCGAGATCGCGCGGAAGCGTGATTTGTGGTGTGAGCCATGTTGGTCCTGTTCAGAAAGTCAAACCAGTCTAGGCACGCGGACTGACTTCGAAACAGCAGGTTCCTTCTCGACGTCGCCGCCAACCCGCCGATCAGGGCTTTAGCAAGGCCGTACTTCAGCCAATCTCGACATGCTGTACCGGTCGTCCCAACACACGGCTGCCTCCCACGCCGCAGATGCTTGGGAGGCAATGTCGAGCGCCTCATCATCGAGCGAGGCGCCGTTGTCGGGGAGCACGAGATCGAGGGCGCAAACGTCGACATGCGCCTCGTCCCAGTCGACCAAGGCGACCTGCTGCTCGGTGACCAACACGTTGCCGACGTTGTTCGCATCGCCATGCACGACGCTCTGCGGGGTGTCAGCAAGCCGAGCCCAGGCCGCCCGGCACCGTTCGACGGCCTCGTCGGGCATCTCGGTCAGGTCGACCTTGGTGCCCGACGTCGAGTGGAGCAGATCGATCGATGAGCTCCAACCGGGGCGCTGCGGCCAGCCATCGGTCAACGAGTGCAGCTGACGCAGCGTCGCAGCAACGCCTTGCCAATCAGCAGCTGTCGCAGGTGGGCGGCCCTCGACATAGGTCATCACCACGAGGCCGTTGACGAACAGGCGTCCGTCACGGGTTGGGATCGGCTGGGGAACCGCCAGACCGTTGCGGGCGAGATGGTGCATGAGGTCGGTCTCCCACGCCAGGTCTGCGTCGCTCCGACGACCCAGCCGGGCGACCACCAGCTCGCCGTCCAGTCGGACCCGCCACACTTCGTTCGCGACGCCGTCGACGAACTTTTCCGTGCGGTGCACGTCGTCGCCCCACTGGCGAAGCGCATCCCAACCCACGGAAGTGATCTTCCCACGAGCATCGTCTCGATGGCTCCGCAAAACGCCAAGACCGCATGGACCTCAACGGTGCCATGCGGTCTTGATGTTGTACCCCGTACGGGATTTGAACCCGTGCTACCACCTTGAGAGGGTGGCGTCCTAGGCCGCTAGACGAACGGGGCAGGACTGAAGCTGACGACTCCGAAGAGCCTCAGCGTTGCTCGGACGGGAGGACTTGAACCCCCAACGACTGGACCAGAACCAGCTGTGTTACCAATTACACCACGTCCGATTGCGAGCGGTCAGCGTAGCGTCTTGAACGCAGCCGCCACTCAGAATTTTCGTGAAACGAGGTCGTTACTCGAGGGCCTCGTCGACCTTGTCCATCGCGTCGTCTTCGCTGACGTCGAGCGCGAAGCTCAGCTCGCTGACGAGCACGCTGCGAGCCTTTTGGTAGAGCGTCTTCTCACCAGCGGAAAGACCCTTGTCGCGGTCGCGTAGGGCGAGGTTACGAACAACCTCAGCCACCTGGTAGACGTCGCCTGACTTGAGTTTTTCCTGGTGGTTCTTGAAGCGACGGCTCCAGTTCGCGGGCTCACGCACATCGCGCTTCTTGAGCACATCGAAGAGGTCATCGACATCGTCACCGCTAATGGGCCAGCGCATACCGACATCGTCAGCACTATCAACTGGAACCTGCAGGGTCATCTCACCGTGCGCCATGCGAAGAACGAAGTACTCGCGCTGGGTACCCGGGTTAAACGGGTCGGCCTGCTTGCGCTTGTCCTCGATTACCGCCGCCCCGTGATGGGGATAGACGACACGGTCACCCTTTTTGTACGTCATTGCTCTCCAAGGTCGTCGAAGACAGCACTCCACCATGCCGCACCGAGCGGCGGAATACACCCTCATCGTGTCAGATTTCCCGCTGATTCTGCGTGGCAGCGGCCAGATCGACCGTCCGAAGCCGATGCGTTCCGGCCACGAGGGGGTCCAGCCACAATCGAGCCCCAGCACGTACGGTTCCCACGTGCAGTCGATCGCCCTACGACGCGGACTCGCCGCCGTGGCTCTCATCGCCGTCGTCGGCCTCGCGATCGCGCTGCTCTGGACCCGCCAAGTGACCGTGCCGGTCACGTCGCAACGAGTCGAAACGAACGTGGTCGCGCCGGTCTCGGTTAACCGCCACGAACCCGCGGACCGCACCGTCGACAGCTACCGAGGACTGGGTGCCTGGGTCGATGGGTTCGACTACTCGCCGCCGTATGCGAACAACGGCGTGCCGCCGATCGTGCCTGCTGCCGTGTTCGACATGGCCGAGTTCGGCGTCGAGACGCTCTACCTGCAATCGGGTCGCCTCGATGATCGCTCGCCAGATCTACTCGAAGACCGCTGGATCCTGACCGAGTTCTTGATGCGGGCCGAGAAGTCCGACATCGATGTGATCGCTTGGTACTTGCCCAAGTGGACCGACGATGACGAGGACCTGCGTCACTTGCTGGCCGCCTCGAACTTCGAAGCCCTCGGCTACCGCTTCGACGGCGTCGCTGTCGACATCGAATGGAACCAAGACGGCCTCGAGGTTCAAGAGCGCAACTTCCGCTTCATCGCGCTGTCTCAGCTGTTGCGAGCGGCCACGGCAGGCGATCCGCTCGGTGCGATTGTGTTGCCGCCAGTGCAAACCGAAGTCATCAACCCGACGTTCTGGCCCGATTTCCCCTGGACCGAAATCGCACCGCTCTACGACGTGTGGCTGCCGATGAGCTACTGGTCGTTCCGAACCGAGCCCTACGGCAATGGGTACACGTACAACGCCGAGAGCGTCGACCGGTTGCGGGCGAATCTTGGCGACCCCGACGCGCTCGTCCACCCGATCGGCGGCATTGGCGGCCAAATCGATGCGCCACCGTCGGGTACCGAGCCGTACCTGGCTCGCGTTGATCAGCTCGAAGGATTCGCCCGGTCGCTCGTCGATACACAATCGATCGGCGGATCCATCTATGACTGGCTCACCCTCGACAGCGACGGACGAGCCGCCATGCGGAACCTGTTCACGTCAGGCATCGCTGCCGAGCTGAGCGCCGAACCGCTCGCCGAGGAGTAGCGCTCAGGGTTCGAGCCGAGCGGCTCGAACGACGCGCTCGACCCGTTCGGCGACATCGTTCGAGGCCAAGAACGCGACGTCGTTGCGCAAGTCATCGAGTTCGGGAAAGAACCCGAGCACCCAACGGGTGAACATCGCGTCGTCCATCCATGCCGCATGATCCGCTCGCATCGGCACAGGTAAGGGCGCACCGCCGGCCGCGGCCGTTCGCAGCAGCGACCACGACGGGGCCGTATCGGCAAGACGCTCGCCCAACAGCTCGGGGCTTGCATCTCCCGTCGGCGAGGTCACGGGGCAGCAGTCGATCGCATCAGCCCACGAGATCCACCGATGTTCGACGAGGCCGACCAGCAGGTGGTCCAGCCACAGCACCAGTGACAGGTCGGCTGGCTGCGCGAACGACGGGCGTGTCGCCAAACCTAATGAGCGCCGACACGCGTCGATGAGCCAGCCCTGCGGCTGCCAGGTCTCGGTGATCTCGGCATCGCCTGCGAGAAAGCAGAGCTCGTGATCATCGCGAGCCACCGCGACACCCAGCACCGCGTCGGCATGGTTGCGAGTCGACGTCGTCATGACCGATGCAGCGATCGCGGCAACTGCGTCGAAGCGGTCGGGGACGCGCAGGCCGAGGAGCGTGTCGGGCGCAGTGCCCACTGGGTGCTCCAGTCGATGGAGGCGCCCTTCGGCGAAACCGAAAATCGCAATCGGTTCGGCGTCCGCGCTGAGGTCTGTCCATCGCTCAAGCCCGCGACGCAGCGCCCGGCGCAGTCCTCGAAGATCGGTCGCTCGGCGGTGGGGGAGCACCTGTGCGCTCGTCTCGGGAGCGGCGCCAAGCTTGGGCGGTAGAGAACTGTGGAGGGGACGTGCAGGTTCGGAGGGCATGGTTCGCTTCCGTCAGAGAGGAGAGGCGACGACCTGTGCCCTTGCGTCGCAAGCCGGCTCGGCCAAAGCCGAGTAGCGCACCTACCCAGTGTTGCCGATCCCTGTGACAGTTGCAGCGGCTACCGCCGAGGCCGGAGACGGAGTGAATGGCTAGAGCGGGAACTCGATCGCCACCGCGGGCCGGATTGACCACGTGAACGCCGCCGTGTGCTCATTGCCGTCCGAGTCAGTCTCGGTGACCGTGACGTCGAAGTCGCCGATCTCGGCTGGCGTGCCACTGACAACGGGCGCAGCTTCGTCGATCTCGAGACCGCGAGGGAGTCCCTGGGCTTCGTACCGGGAGTTCAGCGCAGAGCGTCCGATCGAGACTTGCAGCGCGTGCATGAGCGGACTCGAGCGATCGACGCCACTGGCCAGTCCCGTCTTCGTCGCCTTGTTGACGATGAACGTCGCTTCGCGCGAGACGGTCGCCCCGTCAATTGCGAGCGCGATCAGTTCGACGCTGTGGAAGCCGGGTGCTGTTGGGACGCCGACGATCGATGACCCCTCGACCCAAAGGCCAGGCGGCAGGCCGATTGCATACAAGCTCACCGGATCGCCGGTGATGTACGCCACGTCGATGTCAACCTCGAACGCCGCTCCTGCGTCGATCTCTAACAGGTTCGTGTCGAGCGTAAGCCCGGGGGAGAACTGCGATGGGACGAGTTCCTCGCCTCCACCGGTCGCTTCGATCGTCACGACGGCTGTCGGTGACGCAACCGGGAACAGGCTCGCTCGGTCTCGAACCGAGAATTCGATCGAGTCGGAGCCGGTGAAGCCGGGCGCAGGGGTATAGCCCACCGTCGCGGGGGCGGCCGCCGGGGCCAACACCCCCGCCCCCCCCCAGGCCCAGGCCAAACGCCCCCACCCCCCCCCCACAAAAACAACAAACACAAAAACAACAACAACAAC
>CAZEMU010000048.1:9203-29208 GCA_964513315.1 uncultured Acidimicrobiaceae bacterium
CCTGCCTCGTTCGCAACGAGAGCGGCGCCGACCGGGACATCGAGGCGCCCGTTCGTTGGGCCTCGCTCGATGACATAGATCGGGTCCGCAACCGTGCCGAACGCCTGCGCCTGCAACTCGATCTCGACGGTCTCGCCGGTCGTCTCGACCGCACCAGATCGCGGGAGCCAGCCCGGGACGATTGCCGGGCGATCCGAGAAGATCAACGCGTTGTTGTCCTCGTTGCTCTCAACGATCTCGTCATTCGGGTCAGTGATCGCCCCGATCCAGTACCGACCGGGTGCGGTGAAGGAGACATCAACCCACTGGAGCGTGGTTGTCGCGTCGTAGACATCGCGCCAACCCGAACTGATACCCATGCGCAGCGATGTTGCGGTCGGGTTGTCTTCTTGGCAGAAGTTGTCGAGCTCTTCGCTGTAGTCCTGTTCGGTGCCCGGCTCGATCTGCTCTGAGTCGACGAGGCAGAAACCGATCTTGGAGCCAGCCGCGGTCTGCGAGCCTTGCGACTCGTTCCACAGCACGTAGTCGACGGCCTCAATCAGGTGGAAGTGGTTGTGCCCGTCATCGGTCTCGTAGCGCACCGTTGGCGTCGAAACCTCACGCCACTCGCCGCCTTCGCGGACTCGCTGGACCATGCCGCCCGGCTCTTGCGGATTGCCGACGACGTCGAGGGGCCCCGTGCCGATGTTATGGACATAGCCGTCAAAGGTCAGCACCAGCTGGGCCTGACCATCGTCGCCCCGAAGCTCTTTGAGGAATGCGGGTCGGGGCGGATCACTTATGAGGTCGGGTAGACCGTTGCGGGCTTGTCCAGCGCCAACGGTTGGGATCGCAATCGCCGACGCCGCGAGGGCGACAGCCGCAGCCACGCCCACAAACCCAAGTCCGGCGGCATTGCGAAGCCCGTGCTTCACCTGCAGATGGCGAACGGCCAAGCTGCCGGCCAGTGCAACACCAGCAACGAACCACCACAGGCTGGTGCCCGTATCGGCGAGGACGTGACCGAGCATTGCAAACCGCAACACTACAGCGCGAAGGCCGGAACGGCCGCGGGTCGGATGGTCCAGGTGAACGAGGTCGAATCGACGACCTCGCCCTCGATGGTTGCCGTGATCTCGACCTCGAACTCGCCCGCCTCGGTCGGTGTGCCAGACAGACGCGGAACGTTCGACGAGACGTCGACTCCGTCGGGAAGACCTCGAGCTTCGTACAAGCTGTTGGCGATTCGGCGTCCAATCGGCAGCCGGACCCTGCTCAGATACGACGTATTGAGATCGTTTAGGTCATCGAGATGACGTTCGTCAACTGCGGGTCGCGTCACTGACCACGGCAACGCAAACGTCGCAGTTGCGTCCGGGGTCTGCACCGTGATCGCGGCTGTCCCTGGGTCGCTGAGCGCTGGCACCCCGCTGATTACGCCGGATTCCCGATCGATACGAAGCCCGGCTGGAAGACCTGATGCGAGCCACGTTGCATTCTCGGTCTCAGCTGACCGGAGGATGTCGAGCGATACAAGATCGAATTCGGCGTACTCCCACTCTCGGACGGCGAACGACTCAGGTAGGACCGTCGCGTCGATGTTCAGTTCGGTCGCTGCACCGCCGTCAGAACCATCGAGGACCTGTCCGTCGAAACTCGAGGCATCGACCTGAATCGTGACCTCGGTCGGCCTCGTCGGATACGGGCTCGAAAGATCGCGCGCTGCAACCGAAAAGCTGTCGATGCCTTCGAAGTCCCCGTGCGGGGTGTAGCGAACTGTGTCTTGGAAGAAATCATCGCCAATCGGAACATCAAGTGAGCCGTTGCTCGGGCCTGCCGTCACCATCCAGACGACGTCTCCGACGGTGCCGACAAGGTCGGCGGCCAGCTCGATCTGCTCACCCGCAACCTGCATCGGAAGTTCTCGAGCTACGGCTCCAGGGACCTCGAATTTGTTGCTCGAGAAAACAAGCCCGTTGTTCGTCTCGTCGCTCTCGACGATCTGGTCGTCGGGGTCGATGATGGCGCCAACCCAGTACCAGCCCGGCTGCGTCGATGAGATGTCCACCCATTGCAGGGTTGTATTCGCGTCGTAGAGGTCGACCCAACCGGGGGTGATGCCCATCCGGAGGAGCTCAGCGTCGGGGTTATTAGCTTCGCAATAGTTGTAGGTGTTGATGTCGTAAAACTCATCGTGCACCGGGACCCGCTGCTCAGAATCAAGCAGGCAGAAGCCGACCTTGCTGGACTCTCCGACCTTGTTGATTCGACCTTCGTCCCAAAGCTCGTACTCGGCGGCCGCCATGAGGTGGAAGTGATTGTGACCGTCGCTTGTTTCGTAGAGGACACGCGGTGTCGCAACCTCGACCCATTCCTCGCCGTCCCACCAGCGTTGCTTCACGTCGCCAGGAATCTGAGGGTTCCCGTACAGCTCAAGTACGCCAATGCCGTTGTTGCGTAGGTAGCCATCGAACGACATCACTCGAGCGATGGAACCATCGCTCAGTTCCACCGTTTTGTTGAACCAGATGAACGGGGGATCGCTGATCAGGTCGGGTAGGCCGACCGGGACCTCGCGGTCCTGGCTCGCAGCGGAACCAGGAACGGCCGCCGCACCGATCACAAGCGCGGCAATGACCGCCGTGGCGCGGACAATGCGGTCAACACGAACCCGCCCGTGCTTGACGACGTGATGTTGCAGCGCCAGCCAAGCGGCGAATCCCACAACTGCACACACGAGCGCGACGGTGCCCGCCGCAATCGCTTGAGCCGGAACGGTCTCAACGATGTGTGCCGTCAATGCGCGCATGCCACCTCAGTGTCGCACCCTCGCCAATGGCTGCGGGCGCGCAACGGGGGAGTTGTTGCAGGATCGAAACGTGGGACGATTCCGTGCGTCGTTGTTGCTAGTTGGTGCGGCTGCGTTCGTTCTGCTGCAGACGCTTGACGGCCCCGACGAGAATCTTGCGGCTCAGGCTCGTGCTCTCATCGAGTAGCGACATGAACTCGCGGCGGTTCAGCACCTCGACGACCATCGTCGATGTCGCGATGACCGTTGCCGTTCGCGGCGTACCGCTGATGACGGCGAGCTCGCCGAGGAAGTCGCTGGGGCCGAGGTGGGCAACGGTGACGCCGTCGATCTCGACCTTGGCCGTGCCCGACGAGATGATCATGAACTCGCGCCCAGGTTCGCCCTGTTTCGTCAGCGTCGCTCCGTCTTTGACATCAACCCGCGTCATCAGACGGGCCACAGCTTTGAGTTCTCGCTTCGAGAGCTCGGAGAAGATTGCAATCTCGCCGAGCTCGATCCCGCTGCTTGTCTGCGCCACGTGTTCCCTCCCTGGTCAGCGCGGACGACGATACCTCAACCGCAGGCAATCCTTGCCGGCATGCTCTGCTCACCGTCGTGGGAACGACCTGCTGCGCAGGTGTGCCGCGGCGAGATGTCGAGGCCTGGACCATCCGATGCCGTACCGTGTGCGGTGCTGTCCACTTTCCGTCCGGACGCGGCCCTTCTGTGACGACTCCTTCTTCTCGACCAGCCACCGATGACGCCCGGATTCCTCGCCTGGCGGTGCTCGCTCTCGCGGGCGTCGCACTGGTGCTGTGTGTGCTGGCCGTGCGCAGCGGGCGCGATCGGGTCTCGTCCGCAGATGCCGTGCTCGAGTTCGGCGGCGAGTCCTACGACGCGATCGTGACCGCCCCAACCGAACCCGAGGCGTTCACCAGCACCACCATCTGGACGCTGCAATCGCAAAGCTATGCACTGTTCCCAACCGCGTCTGGGGTTCCGACCGCTCGCTTCGCTGACCTCGATACATCGGGGCTGTTCGGCCTCCAAGGCGAAGGCGGCCTCGTAGCCCTCGCGCTTGTCCCCGCCGGACTCGACGCTGCTCCCCAGGAACTCTTCATCTCGCCGGTCTCGACCGCTGTTGCGCTCGCCGGATTGCATCCTGACCTCACAACGGGCGATCCCGAAACTCGTCTCGCTCGACTGATCCGGATCGCTCAACACCCGGCAATCGGCGAACTCGCGAGCAGGGTCGACGGCGCCACCCCGCTCACGCAATGGACCCGTGAAGACCGCGAGCTACTCGGTCGCATCGTGGCCGACGTGGCCGCACTGCCGGTCAACGTTGGCGAATGTCCCGAAGAGCAACTGGTCGGCGGCTCAATCCGGCGGTGTGGTGGCCAGCTCGTCAACGGAAGCGTGACGTCGGTCCTGATCGCCAATGCGGCCGGTGAACCGTGTGCGTTGCTCCCGCCCGCCCTCGAGCGCGTCACGCCAGCCGGGCGCATCGCGATGCGCGAGCTGGTAACCAGCGGTGTCGCACTCGAACCGCTCCTGCCGTACACCGAGCCGATCTCGGCCCAGAGCGTCGACGCGTCCGCAGCCTGCGGCGACGACATCCAGATCTTCATCGACGAGGCCACCGACCCAGACTGGGCGTCAACGGCAACGGCATATCGAATCTGGGCCGACGACGTCGCCCCACTGGCACAGATGCTCGGCGCCGATCCCCTGATGACCACCGTCGATCCAGCGACCACCGTGCTCGTTCGCTCTCAAGTCATCTCCGGCGGCGGGCTGCCAACGGCGTCTGAGCGGCTACGAGTGAGCTCAGCGCACATCCGCACGGTGTCGAGCGCTCCCGACATTGGCCTGTTGCCGATCCCGGAGAGCACCACTGGCCGGTTGCGCAGCCTCACAGAACTACTCGGGGAGCTGTACCGATGAGCGACGCAATGTCTTCCGGAGTGCTCGACCCGGCACCGACCCAGCCCGGGACCAGCAACGCATCGCCCAAGAGCGCCGACCAAAGCTCGACGAGCCCTGGACTCGCAGGTCGACCCGTCAAACTCCTTGGGCTGATTGCCGCACTCTTGGCGGCGCTCGGTGCCCTCCTCGTCGAGGGCGAGCTCGAACTCACGCTGTTCATGGCCGCCGCTGTCATCTGCTCGCTCGCCTGCTTCGATGCAGCACTCGACCGACGCGTCGACGCGTTCTGGCCGTGGATGCTGGTCAGCGTCGGCATTCTCGCCAAGACCGTGCCAACGGTCGTGTCTCGCCTGAGTGACCACATCGGCCCTAATGCCGAACGCTTCGACCACATGGGCTCAGTGCTACTCGGACTCTGCATCGCCGCGGTCACGTTCTTGTTGGCGCGCCCTCCAGCCGGCGCCGAGCAACGCAATCCGATCAGCGCGATCGTCGCACTCGTCGGTCTTGCGGGAGCCGTAGCTGGTGCATCGGTTGCGTTCGCTGGCGCGAGCGGCCTCGGTTCCGCCCGAGCGGCCCGAGTCTTCGAAACGATTGGTTGGGGAACGTCGGCCGCGATCCTCGCTGGCGTCGCCATCGCCGTCGGCGGAAGCTTGCGGCCGCCGGCGTCGCTGGTGGCACTTGCCGCTGGTTCGCTCGGCGTCGCGATCCTCGGCGCCCGCACGGCATCTGGTGTCACGGTCGATCTCGGCTGGTGGGCGCTGGCGTTCTTCGTGATGGGCGCAGGTTCACTCGGGTTCGCGTACGCCTCGCTCGGACAGCGGTCCGGTCGACGGACCACGCTCGCCCCGACCGTTGTCGCCGTGTTGGCCGCCGTGCTGAGCGTTCAGGCGACGATCCTTGCGGCAACCAACGGCACCTGGGGCCCCGGCCTGTTCTTGTCGCCGTTGCTCGCCCTCGCACTGTTAGGCCTTGGCCTGCTGTTGTACCGCTGGGGTGGCACCAACGAGACCGACATCGACGACCAGAGCGCAAGCGTCTTCGACATGATCGCCGACTCGAACCTCGAAGGCGACGTCGTTCCAGAACCCGCATTGCCACCGATCGCCGATCTGCCAGCACGCGAACCTGCGGCTGCGGCTGCGTTCGCCGACGCTGCGGCCCCCGAACCGGCTCCCCCGGAGCCAGCTCCGGTCGCCGCCGCAGGTTCTGCCTTCCGCGGCGCGATTGCAGCGCCAGCCGACGGCCCTGCGCCCGCTCCGCTCGAACGTGTGCCTGAACCTGCACCGGCCCCAGAACCTGCCCCGATCCCAGAACCAGCCCCGATCCCAGAACCAGTCCCGGCTCCCGAGCCTGTCGTGGCTCGGCCGCCGGTTCCGCAGCCGGTCGCCGCAGCCGAGCCAGCAGCCCAAACACCAGCAGCCCAAACACCGGTAGCCCAAACACCGGTAGCCCAAACACCGGTAGCCCAAACACCGGTAGCGCCGGCCCCGGTCCAGCCCGAGCCCCAGCCCGCTGCCGCCCCGCCCGTCTTGACGTCGATCGAAGGATTGGCGCCGCACCTCGTTGACCCAACCACCGGGCTTCGCTCGGTCGCTGGCCTCCAGGCAGTGCTCGTCGACGCGTTCGGCCGACCCCGCCAAGTGAACGAAGTCTCGATTGTCATGGTTGCGTTGCGGAACTTGGGCGCGATCGAGGAAACCCATGGTCGTGTCGCAGCGGCACGCGTGACCTCCGAGCTGGCCAATCGTTTCTCGAGCCGCCTGCCCGATGCCTACACCGCACGCTTCGCATCCGACGCATTCGCCGCCGTCATCGACGGAGTCGCACTCGATGCGCAATCGCTCATTCCACGCTGCGCCGACGTGCTGTCCGAACTGCTCGAACCGATCGCCATCGGTGAGGACGAAATCGAGATTGACGTCGCCGCCAGCATGGCGCAGTGTTACGCCAACGAAGACATTGCCGGATTTATCGGTCGAGCGAACACCGGTCTCGAACGTGCCGTCGCCGCGGCTGACCCATCGCTGATCGCGATGCCCTGAGCTGACCCGCTGAACTCACATGTCAGAGGAGAATCGCATGACGTCAACGGACGCAGAACCTCTCTGGACGCCTTCGGAGCGGCGAATAGCTGAGACCCGTCTGCGGGCCTTCGAAGCCCTCCTGGAGAAGCGCGACTTCGGGCCCTTCGGCGGGTTCGAATCGCTGCACTGGTTCTCGGTCGACCAGCCCGAAGCGTTCTGGGACGCGGTCTGGGACTTCGTTGACGTCATCGGCACCAAAGGCGACGTCATCGTGGAACCCGCCGCTCGTATGCAAGACACACGGTTCTTCCCCGAAGCCGAACTGAACTTCGCCGAGAACATCATCCGCCCGAACGATGATCACGACGACCTGCTCATCATCGCCGCCGACGAGAACGGCCTCACGGCACGCCTCACCCGCGGCGAGCTCCTCGCCCGCGTCGGCCGTATGCAACAGGTGCTGCGGGCCGAAGGCATCGGTGCCGACTCGACAGTCGCGGTGTGGCTGCCGAACATTGTCGAGAGTTACGTGGTGATGCTGGCCGCCGTCGGCCTGGGCGCCCGGTTCGTGTCGAGCTCGCCCGACTTCGGTGTTGACGGGGTCCTTGACCGGTTCGGACAAGTCGCCCCCAACGTCCTCGTCGCCGCCAACGGCTACACCTACGGCGGACGCGACTTCGACTGCCTCGAACGGCTCACCACGATCGTCGGCTCACTCCCGACGCTGCGCCGCGTTCTGATCCACAACCTGATCGACGAGCCAGCCGACGTCGAACTGCCCGAACACGCTGTATCGCTGGCCGACGCGCTGAACGAACACGATGCCGCCGAACCAACCTTCGAGCGACTGCCCTTCGACCATCCGCTCTACGTGCTTTTCAGCTCCGGCACGACCGGCAAGCCGAAGTCGATTGTGCACCGTGCTGGCGGCGTGCTGCTGACCCACCTCAAAGAACACCAGCTCGCGTGCGACATTCGACCCGAGGACCGGGTGCTGTACTTCACCACCACCGGGTGGATGATGTGGAACTGGCTCGCCACGGTCATGGCGAGCAAGGCCGCAATCGTCGTCTACGACGGCAACCCGGCCCACCCCAGTATGAACCGGCTGTTCAGCCTGACCGACGACGTGGGCGTCACGTTCTTTGGTACCTCGGCCAAGTTCATCGAGTCGCTACTCAAGGCCGACATCACCATCCGAGAGCGCCACGGACTTGCCTCGATGCGCACCGTCGCCAGCACCGGTTCGCCGCTGTCTGACGAAGGCTTCTCGTTCGTCTACAGCGACATTGCCGACGATGTGCACCTCATGTCGATGTCCGGCGGCACCGATCTTTGCGGCTGCCTGGTCGGCGGAGATCCGACCGGGCCGGTCTACTCCGGTCAAATCCAACGGCCCGTGCTTGGCATCGCCGTCGACGTCTACGACGAGGTCGGTCGAAGCGCCGCCCCGGGGGTGCAGGGCGAACTCGTGTGCACTGCCCCGTTCCCGTCGATGCCGCTCACGTTCCTCGGCGAAGACGGCGACGCCCGCTACAGCGCCGCGTACTTCGAGGAATACGAAAACGTCTGGCACCAAGGCGACTTCGCCGAATGGACCCCCGAGGGCGGCCTGGTCATCCATGGGCGCAGCGACGCCACACTGAACCCGGGCGGCATCCGCATCGGCACCGCCGAGATCTACGCCCAAGTCGAGAAGATCGACGCCGTGCTCGAATCGCTCGTCATCGGCCAACAGACAGGCTCGGACACGCGCGTCGTGCTGTTCGTGCGCATGCGCGAGGGAGCCGCCTATACCGACGCCCTCGGCGACGAGATTCGCCGCGTGATCCGAGCCGGTGCGACGCCGCGGCACGTGCCTGCCGTCGTGGTCGAAGTCGCTGACCTGCCTCGTACTCGCAGCGGCAAGCTGGCCGAGATCGCCGTTCGCGAGATCGTGCATGGTCGCCCTGTCAAGAACCAGGCAGCCCTCGCGAACCCCGAAGCGCTGGCGCTGTTCGAGGACCTTCCCGAGCTGGCGCTCTAGGCAATCGGCGCGCCGGGAGAACCGTCTGCTTTACCCCCTCGGGTGGGGCGACAGCGACCAGTTCGACCGATAGTGTGCGACCACTTGCGGCATGGGGTTGCCGCACAACTGAGGAGAAAACAGTCACATGATGACTCGTTCCACGGGTTCCGTATCACGCTTGGTCGCACTGCTGCTGGCGCTCGCTCTGTTCGCCGCTGCGTGCGGTGGCGGCAGCGACAGCTCCGCCAGCGACACCGGTTCCGACGATGCCAGCGCCGAAGTCGACACTGGCTCAAGCGAGACCGATGACGCCATGGATGACGATGCCATGGCCGACGATGCCATGGCCGACGATGCGATGGCCGATGACACCGCCGACACGGTCGAAGTCATCGAAGACGAACCCTCCGACGCCGGCCCGGTCTCGGGCGGCACGCTTCGCTACATCATCGAAGCCGACGTCGACGGCATCAACCCGGTGAGCAGTGCCCTCTCGTCGCCCGGTCTCATGATGTCCAACGCCGTCTTCGACAGCCTCGTCGTCATGGACACCGAGAACAACTGGCACCCCTACCTGGCCGAGTCCTTCACCCCGAACGATGACTTCACCAGCTGGGACATGAAGATCCGCGAAGGTGTGAGCTTCCACGACGGCACCCCCGTGAACGCCGAAGCGATCCGCATCAACTTCGAAACCGTCATCGCCGACCCGCTCGTCGGCCTGGCCGTTGCTCCCTTCTTCCCCAAGGTCGAAGACGGCGCCTTCGAAGTCATCGACGAATTCACGGTTCGCTACAACCTGCTCGACCCCAACGCGAACTTCCCAACCTCGCTGTCCGCACAGCTCGGCTACGTCGCCTCGCCTGCCTGGCTCGCCGCCGCCGTCGACGACCCCACGCTGAACCAAGCCCCCGTCGGTAGCGGCCCATTCATGTTCGATGGCCGCTCCGAAGACAGCGTTACCCGCTTCGTTCGCAACGACAACTGGTGGAACGGCGAGGTCTACCTCGACGCGATTGAGTTCGTTCCCGTCACCGACCCGAACACCCGCAACGAGCTGTTCTTCCAAGGCGAAGTCCAGGCCCTGCAGACCTCGACCCAAGAGAACATCCTCGAACTCAGCGAGACCGAGGGCGTCCAGAGCGTGCTCGACGACACCGGCGAAGAGTTCTTCGTGATGATGAACACGAACAAGGCGCCGTTCGACGACATCCGAGTCCGTCAGGCGCTCACCTTCGCCACGCCACGCCAGAACTTCCTCGACCTCATCGGTCTTGGCCTGAGTCAGCCAGCGAACCAGATGTTCACGCCGTCGAGCCCGTACTACAACCCTGACGTCATCCAAGAAGCCGATATGCCCGAACGCTCTGGCCCCCTCGTTGCCGAGTACTGCGGCGAGTTCCCGGACAACTGCAGCGACGGCAAGATCGACATGGAGTTCCAGTGGTCCGGGCCAAGCGTCGTCCAGACCCGCATCGCCGAGCTCTACGACCAGGGCTGGAACGAGTTCTTCAACGTCCAGTTCCAAGAGCTTCCTCAGGATGCACACATCCAAGAAGTCGCGTTCGGCCTCTACGACGTCGTCACCTGGCGCCAGTTCGGCGCCATCAATCCCGCCGACGACCGTGTCTGGCTGATCTGCAAGACCATCGGTGGCCTCTCACTCAACTGGCCACGCTTCTGCGACCCGGAACGCGACGCGCTCATCAGCGAGCTCGATCTCATCACGACAGTCGACGAACGGGTCCCGCTGCTCAACGAACTCGTCGAGAAGATCAACCAGGACTACCTGTACGTGTTCATGAACCACACGACCTGGGCGAACTCGTTCGCCGAGAACGTGCGGGGCGTCTGCACCCACACCCCGCCTGACTCCGACGCGCAGATGCGTTGCTCGACGAATGGTCGTACCTGGCACAGCAACGTCTGGCTCGACGAGTAAGCGACAGGTCGAGGGGAACACGAGAACGACTCGGGAGAGAGGACAACGGTGCGATCCGCGCTGGAACGACTGGCACTGGTGATTCTGTTGCTGCTCGCGGTCAGCTTGCTGACCTTTGCCGCAATGAATCTCCTTGGAGATCCGTTGTTCAACATCCTCGGCCCCGTCGCCGGTGACACCGAGAACCCCGAGAGCCTCGCCAAGATCGAAGCCGCCAAAGAGCAGTACTACCTGGACCGCCCGTTCTTCGAACGTTGGCTTCGGTGGCTTGGCGACTTCGTCCGAGGCGACTTCGGGGTGCGGTTCGCGAGCGACGGTCAACCGCCGGTCACCGACCTGATCAGCGAACGCCTGCCACGATCACTGCTGCTTATGGTGATGGCCCAAACGATGGCCGTCCTGATCGCGATCCCATGGGGTATCGCTGCCGCATCACGCGCCAACAAGCCCGTCGACAAGGCTTCGACCTTCTCGTCGTTCCTGCTGGTCTCGCTCCCTGGCTTTGCGCTCGGCCTGTTGCTCAAGTTCATCTTCGCCATCAAGCTCGACTGGTTCCCGCTCGCCTACAACGCCGGCAACCCGTGGACCGAACGCCTGCACGCGTTCGTGCTGCCGGCACTCACGTTGGCCCTTCCTGCCGCCGCCGTCTATCAACGGTTGCTTCGCACCGACCTGATTACGACGCTGCAAGAAGACTTCATCCTTATGGCTCGGGCCAAGGGCGTGAAGCGCCGGTCGGTCCTGTTCCGCCACGCCTTGCGGCCATCGATGTTCTCGATGATCACCGTGTTCGGCATCAACGCCGGAGCCCTGATCGGCGGTGCGCTCATCGTCGAGACCATCTTCGAGATACCCGGACTCGGCCGAGCGATCGTCGAGGCAATCCTTCGCGAAGACTTCCCGGTCGTGCTGGCGATTGTGATGATCGTTGCGACCGCGTTCGTCGTCCTCAACTTCTTGGTCGACCTCTTCTACTCCCTCCTTGATCCGAGGGTCCGCACATGAGCACCGTCGAAGAACCACTCGAGTCCTTTGCGGCCATCGAAACCGCCGACGGCACCGTCGCCGAGAAGAAGCTCGGCTGGGGTTTCTGGCTCGCCATTGCCTGGCTCGTGCTCATCGTCGGCCTGGCCGTGCTCGCTCCATGGCTTCCGCTCAAGGATCCCGACGCCAACTTTGTTGATATCCAAGGCAAAGGCCGGCCGCCGTACTCGCCATCTGGGGATCACTGGATGGGTACTGACCAAGATGCCCGCGACATGTTCAGCCGCATCATCTACGGCGCCCGAGTGTCCCTGATCGTCGGCTTCGCCGCCGTCGCGTTCGGCTTTGTTGTGGGCGGAACGATCGGCCTCGTCGGCGGGTTCGTTCGTGGATGGTTCGACCGCTTGTCTTCGTTCGTGATGATCGTGCTCCTCAGCTTCCCGGCGCTCATCCTGGCGATCCTCATCACGTCGCTCATGGAACGCAGCCTGTTCACGATCGCGCTCACGCTGGGCATCCTGTCCATCGCACCAGTGAGTCGGCTCGCCCGTTCTGCGAGCCTCGTATTCACCGAGCGAGAATTCGTCACCGCAGCGCGGGCGATGGGCGCGAAACCGAGCCACATCATGATCCGTGAACTCCTGCCCAACGTCCTGATCCCGATGTCGGCGCTGGCGCTGCTCGGCACTGCTGTCGCCATCGTCGCCGAAGGTGGCCTGGCATTCCTTGGCCTGTCGGTCGAAAAGGGCGCGACCTGGGGCAAGTTGATTCTTATCGGCGCCGACAGCCGCACCCTCGAGAACTCGCCGTGGGTGTCGTTCGGACCGATCCTCGCCCTGTTCCTGACCGTCATGGCGCTCAACTACGCCGGTGATCGGTTGCGGGACTACTTCGACGTGCGAGAGCTGGCACTATGAGCCCCGCCCACGCACAGACCATGCGGTTACAAGCAGCACTGCTCGAGGTCGAGAACTACTCAGTCGCGTTCCGCACGCCCCGCGGACTCGCTCGAGTCGTCGACGAAGTCAGCTTCACACTTGAACGCGGCAAGACGCTCGGCATCGTCGGCGAGTCCGGCTCCGGCAAGTCGGTCCTCAACCGCTCGATCATGGGCCTGATCTCGAGCGACCGTCAGATCGAAGAAGGCTCGGCCCTCTTCGACGGCCAACAGCTCGTCGGTCAAGATCGCCAGCCCTACTGGGGTCGACGCATCGGCATGATCTTCCAAGACCCCATGACCTCGCTCAACCCGGTGATGAAAGTCGGGCGCCAGATGTACGAGCCGCTCAAGCTGCACCGCAACATGACCGGCCAAGTCGCTAGAGATCGGGCCATCGAGCTGCTGACCAAGGTCGGCATCCCCGAGCCCGAGCGCCGCCTCAATGACTACCCGCACCAGCTCTCCGGCGGACAACGCCAACGCGTCATGATCGCCATTGCGCTCGCCGGTGAACCCGAACTCCTGATCGCCGACGAGCCTACGACCGCGCTCGATGTCACGGTCCAGAAGCAGATCCTTGATCTGCTGGCCGAGCTCCAAGAAGACACCGGCATGTCGATGGTTCTCATCACGCACGACCTTGGCGTCGCCCGGGGCCGCACCGATGACGTGCTCGTCATGTACGGCGGCCGTGTCATGGAGTCTGCTCCGACCCCGACGCTGTTCGATCGCATGCGGCACCCGTACTCCGAAGCACTGATGCTGTCGATCCCACGGCTCGACCAGCCCAAGCACACTCGGCTCACGCCGATCTCGGGGGCGCCACCAGACCCGATCAACCCGCCGCCCGGGTGCCGCTTCTCACCTCGCTGTCGTTACACGCAGCCTGACTGCCTCGAGTCGCTGCCCACCTCGGTCGACAACGTCAACGAGCCAGCGAGCCACAGCTGGGCGTGCTTCCACCCCGTCGGCACCGACGACGGCAACGCTGCGCTCGCGACGAACCTTGCCGCCGGCCAGACGGCAACCGGCCTGCAGATCCGACCGGCAGGGGAGACGCCATGACCGACACGACGATCAACGCCAGTCGTGGCCACGGGAACGATGTCGGCAAAGCCCACCTCCGCAGCGGCGACGACGTGTTGCTCCGAGTCGAGGACCTCGTCGTCGACTACCGCATCGACCGCGCGACCTCGTTCCGTGCCGTCAAAGGGATCAGCTTCGACGTCGTCGAAGGCGAAACGCTCGGCCTCGTCGGCGAGTCGGGTTGCGGCAAGTCGACGACCGCGAAGGCGATCGTCCAGCTGCCCCGACCGACCGAGGGGACGATCAACTTCGACGGCACCGACCTGACGTCGCTCGAGGATCAAGAGCTGCGATCGCTGCGCAGCGCGATCCAGATGATCTTCCAGGATCCGATCGCGGCACTCAATCCGCGCCGCACCGTCCGCCGCATCGTCAGCGAAGGGCTCGTCGTCGCCAATGCGTCGGTCTCGCGTAGTGCTTGGGTCATCGTCGCCATCGGCGTGCTCGCACTGATCGCTGCGATCGTCGTCGGAAGCTGGTTCGTTGCCGCAGTCGGCCTCGTCGCCTTACTCGGTGGTGTCGGCTGGGTCGTCCGTGGTATCGCCCGCCCTGCGATCGGCGACTTCAGCGGATCACGCGTCGACGAAATCATCACCGCAGTCGGCCTCGACGCCGACGAAGCCGCACGTCGCCGCCCCCACGAATACTCCGGCGGCCAATGCCAACGAGTCGCCGTTGCTCGAGCGCTCGTGCTCGACCCCAAGATCCTGATCTGCGACGAACCGGTCTCGGCGCTCGACGTCTCGGTCCAGGCGCAGATCCTCAACATGCTCGAGGATATGAAAGAGCGCTACGGCCTCACGCTTGTCTTCATCAGCCACGATCTATCCGTTGTGCGCAATGTCAGCGACCGCATCGCCGTGATGTGGGACGGCCGCATCGTCGAACTTGGCGACAGCGACTTCGTCTTTCTTGAGCCGGCGCACTCGTACACGCGCACGCTGCTTGCGGCACTGCCGGACCCCACGAATCCGCACGGGACCGCAGAACGAGCAGTCACGGTCGAAGCAGCGCCGACGAGCTGTCGGCTGAACGGCGAGGCCGGCCACGAGGTCTGCACGAGCGCTCACCCGCTGCTCGAACAGGTCGGCGACCGAGACCACTGGGTCGCCTGTCGTTTCCACGATCGGTCGTAGAAGTCCACGAGTTCCGGCGCGTCGATCCGACGCAACCGAAGACTCGGTCAGTCGGCGAGCCCGTAGATCGATCGTGGCTTTGGTCGGTTATCGCTGCACGTGATTCGTCCGATCTCGTGCAACGCAAGTAGATGACTCATGACGCTCGCTCCGGCAGCGTTGTAGAGCTTCTTGTCGACATGGGTGTACATGCGCAAGACCATCTCCTTGATCGTGTCGATCCCATCGCCGAGGCACGCCAAGATCTGCTCGGTCCGAGCCTCGCGGTGCCCAAGTAGCGCAGGCACGAGCGCCTGAGGATCGGTAATCGGCGCCCCGTGCGTCGGGTAGTAGACCGCTTCGTCACGAGGGACGAGCAGGCGCAAGCTGTCCAAGTACGCATTCAGATTGCCGTCGGGCGGCGGAATGATCGTCGTCGACCAGCCCATCACATGGTCTCCGCTGAACAACGACCGGTCGTATTGGGCGTGCTCGTCGGCGAGCGAGAAACACAAGTGGTTCGAAATGTGGCCTGGCGTATGCAGCGCTTCGACCGAGAAGCCCGCACCCTGAATCACGTCGCCGTGGGCGACGACCATGTCCGGCACGAAGTCCCAGTCGTGGGCATGGTCGCTCTTGTAGCCCTCGTTCTCGGACTCGACCTGTTCCTCGGGCTCGTCATCGTCGTCTTCGTCGAAGCCAAACCCGGCTTCTTCGTCATCGGAGCTGGCGTTGGGATCGGGCCGATCCAGCGGGTGAGGTCCGAACCCAACCGTCGGCGCATCAAAATGTTCCTTGAGTGTCGCTGCAGCAGGGGAGTGATCACCATGCGTGTGGGTGATCAGTACGTGTGTGACCGTGCGGCCATCGAGCGCCGCGACCAACGCGTCGACATGACCATCTTCTGGAGGTCCCGGGTCGATGACCATCACATCGTCGGTTCCGATGATGTAGGTGCCTGTGCCCTTGAAGGTGAAACGACTCGGGTTCTCACAGGTCACCCGATCGACCAACGGCGACACATGCTCGACGGTGCCGTAGACCACTTCGTGATCGAGGTTGAATTGCGGACCGCTGGCCATCTCGTCTCCCACATGCAGCGTTGGGCGATCGTAGGTCACGGGCCCGAGCGGAAAGGCACCGGTGGCGTGTCCCGCCACTCCTCGGTCGCTCTACATTGGAGCGCCGTGTCCGGCGCCCCCAACGAATCGAGCGGCGAGGGCGCAGCTGCAGACCCTTCGACCGCCCGCTCATTGCGAGACGCGGTCAGCGCGCTCAATGATCTTGTGCTGTTCGGCGAGCTCAATGACACAACCCGTCAAATCCTCACCGACCAGGTCAACGCGCTCACGTCGCAACGCTCGCCAGCAGATGGTGCCCATGTTGAGAGCCGCACCTCAACAGTCGAGTCCTGGGGCGACTATCGGTGGCGCTCGCCGTTCACCGGCACGGCAAACCCACGCTCACCTGGTCTCACGATGCGAATCGACACCGAGGCGGCCATCCCCGCCGCACGAGGAGCCGTAACCGTCGCCCCAGCATTTGCGGGACCGCCAGGATTGGTGCACGGAGGAATCATCGCTGGTCTCCTCGACGAGGCAATTGGCTGGCTTGCTGCGGCAACGGCGCCCGATGCGGCTGTCGTCACCGGCAAACTGGCCGTGCGCTTTCGTGCGCCGACGCCCGTGCAGACGCCCCTTGAACTTCAGGTAACCGTGACTCGACAAACCAGCCGCAGCATGACCGTCGAAGCCGAGGTGCTGCTCGACGGCCACCGCACTGCCTCGGCCGAGGCGCTCATGGTGGTGCGTCGATGACTCGTCCCAACGTGCTGTTCGTCTGCACCGGCAACGCCGCCCGCTCGGTGATGGGCGCTGCACTACTGCGCGCCGCAGCGAATGACGGCGGCCCCGATGTCACCGTCACCAGCGCTGGTACCCACTCGATCCCGAACCTGCCGATGAGTGTTCGCACCAAAGGCGCCCTCGACGCAGTCGGCGTTGAAGACCTCGCGCACCGAAGCAGCCAACTCGACGCCGAAATCGGCGATCCTGCGGCCCTGATTCTGGTGTTCGAGCCAATGCACATCATCTGGATCCGCCGTAACCTGCCCGAACTCGCCGCTCGTACCGGGTCACTTCCACGAATCGCCCGTGACCTGGCCGCAGGCCCACTGGCGACGCTTCCGCAACGAATCGCGGCGCTCGAGCTTGCAACTGTGGACTTTGAGCCGTGGGAAGAGATCGTCGACCCAGCCGGCGGCGACCTGCCCGACTTCGTCGAGGCCGCCGAGCAAATCGACGGGCTGTTACGCGACCTCATCCCCAAACTCGATGCCACATGAGCCGGCCTGATCTGTCCGAGGACATTCGGCGCCAAATCGCACTCGATCCGCCCCGCTACCGGGGCGTCTTGCACACCTGGACGATTCCCGTCGTCACGATTGCCGGGATCGTGGCCGTCCTCATGGCCCCGGGCGCGTGGTCGAAGACCCTGGTCGGCGTATACGGCGTCTGCCTGGTCGCCATGTACACGTTCAGCGCACTGTTCCACCGGATCCGGTGGACCGACGAGGGCTGGTGGCGGATGCGTCAGCTTGATCACACCGGCATCTATCTCGTCATCGCCGGCTCCTTTACTGGCATTGCCGGGTTGGCACTGACCGGTACTGCTCGAATCGTCTTGCTCGCTGTGGTTTGGCTCGTGACCATGCTCGGCATCGTGTACCGCTGGTCGCCACTTGTCCCTCCCTTTGGGATGATGACCGCCCTTTTCGTACTTCTTGCTGCCATTGTGGTTCCCTTCCTGGGTCGTCTCGGTAGTGCACTCGGGGCCGGAGGCATTGTCTTCTTGCTGGTCGGCTGCGGCATCTACTTGCTCGGCGCCCTCTGCCTTGGGGCCCGAGTGCCCGATCCGTGGCCCAAAGTGTTCGGCTACCACGAGATATGGCATGTCATCGTCGTTGCCGGCTCGGCCCTGCACTACGTCGTCGTCGTTGCCTACGCGATTCCGGCCGCCGAGCGGCTACGTGATGCAGCCGCCGTGGCGGCAGCGCTGTAGCCCATGTCGGGTGCGGAACGCGAGGGCAGCGAGAACGACCCGAAACCTGAGGTCGGCGTTGGGCCCCATGCGCTGCCGTGGCCCGATGATCCCCGCCTTGATCCCGAGCTGCTCGCCGAAGGCGATCGCCGCAACGTCGAGGACCGGTTCCGGTATTGGCATCGCGACGCCGTCATCGAGCAGCTCGACACGGAACGGCACCCGTTCCACGTTGCGATCGAGAACTGGGAACACGACTTCAATATTGGCTCTGTGGTCCGAAATGCGAATGCGTTTGGCGCCAACGCCGTACATATTGTTGGCCGACGGCGCTGGAACCGCCGCGGCGCCATGGTGACCGACCGTTATCAGCACGTCGAGCACCATCCGACCATCGACGACCTGGTGTCGTGGGCCGCCGAATCGAACCTGCCCCTTGTCGGCATTGATAACACCGCCGGGTCCGTTCCGATCGAACAGGTCGAACTCCCACAACGCTGCGTGCTGTTATTCGGCCAAGAAGGTCCTGGACTGTCTCCTGAAGCACAGCAAGCGTCCACCATGGTGTGCGCGATCACCCAATTCGGCTCAACCCGTTCCGTCAATGCCGGTGTTGCGAGCGGCGTCGCCATGTTCGCGTGGGTGCTGCAGCACGTACATGGCTGGAACGGCCCCGTGTCAGCTGATCGTGGCTAGCGCCCAGCGATATCGACGCCAGAGACCCGATAACCGACGCCAGAATCGAACGAGCTGACCTCGTCGATCGTCACGACATACCAAATGTTGGTCGCCGAGGGCCCAAGCAAACGCACCGTGTCGCGCTCGGTGGGCGAATCGCACAGTTCATTTGGTGCTGGCGTCGCCACGATGCAGCTCTCGGCATACGGAATACTGCGGTCGAGCGCCCATGCCAACAGTGCGTCGTCCACCGATGACTCGAGCGTCAGGTCCATGGGGGCAGGTGCGATTGGCGCCACCGTCTCAGGGGCTGGCGGCAGATCGAGCTCGAGTGGCGGCAATGAAGCTGCGGTTGGTGGAACAACCAAGGTCGGGCGCAAACCGCCGCTACAGGCGGCCAAAAACAGCCCCAACAGCACAAGTACGCCGAATCGCACCAGTAGGACGGGCCTCGTCCCCGGTCGATCAATCATGTGGGTTCCTGTCCGTCGGAGTCGTTCGTGGCGACCACGCGACCGGTTTTCCCGCCGTTTTTGGTTTCCCGGCCGTTTGTGGCATCAGAGGCAGGGAACGCGCCGAGCTCTTCGAGTCTCGTCTCGATCAGATCGAGTGCCGACGTGACGCCTGGCACACGGGGAAGTCGCACCTGAGCCACGGCGAGGGCAAGAAGTATTGCGGCCAGGCTCAGTGGCCAATTCGCAATGAATCGCAACAGCACAAAGCCCTCAATCCCGTTGCGCTGCAACAGAATCACGTCAAGGGTTGCGCTCGCCAGGTAGTAGAGACCGGCGATCGCAGTGATGATCGCCATCGTTGAGCGCCATACCGGGTGCTTCTGCATCTCGTCGGTTGCGGCCAGCAGCATGGGCGCGCCGAGTGCGGCAAGGGGCTTGCCGATCACTGCGGAGCCAATAAGTACTGCAGCGCCCGCAAACTTGCCAGCGATTCCGAGGCCGAAGTACACGGTTTCGCTGTCGGTGATGATGCCCGCCACACCGCGAGCGATCAGCGCCACCGTCAAGATCGGCACGAACCGGCCCAGCGGTTGGCCTCGACGGCGGCGATCGACGGCCAGCTTGATGCCCCACAACGTTGCGCCCACCACAGCGACTCGCAAGCCGCCCAGGCGGTTCAAGGCGAGGAAGATGATGATCGGGGCAACGGGCTCAAGTGAGCGAAACCCGCCCGTGCGAGCGGGTAGGGACTGTTCGACCATCACCCAGCACGGTAACAATCACGTCGGTGTAACTCGTGCCGCAACACAACCGCAATATTGCGACCGGGCACTGATCTGGAGAGTCTCGGCTCACTTCTCGCCGCGATGGGCATGGTTGCAACGATCGCGCTCGCTGACCCGCTGCCCTCGAGCAGGTCGGCCGAGGCTGCCGGTAGCGCTCTGAACCGCTGAGCCTGAACGAATTTGACGGCGTAGTGCGGTTTTGGGGGTGGGTTGTTGCGATGTTGCGACAGTGGGGGTTTGGTGCTTT
>CAZEMU010000049.1:0-23059 GCA_964513315.1 uncultured Acidimicrobiaceae bacterium
TAGGCGTAGAGGTCGGACCAGGGGTCGGCGTCGGAGGCACCGGCGTAGGCGTAGAGGTCGGACCAGGGGTCGGCGTTGCGGTCGGCGGCATTGGCGTCGGGGTTAACGTCGGCGTGGGCGTCGCCGTCGGCGGGACTGGCGTCGCCGTCGCGGTCGGCGTCGGCGTGGCCGTCGGCGGGACTGGCGTCGCCGTCGCGGTCGGCGTCGGCGTGGCCGTCGGAGGGATCGGCGTGGCCGTTGGCGTCGGCGTCAAGGTTGGGGTCGGTGTCGCGGTTGGAGGGATCGGCGTGGCCGTTGGCGTCGGCGTCAAGGTTGGGGTCGGCGTCGGCGTCGCCGTCGGCGGGACTGGCGTGGCCGTTGGCGTTGGCGTCGCCGTCGGAGGAATCGGCGTGGCCGTCGGGGTGGGCGTCGGCGTTGGGGTCGACGTTGGCGTAGGTGTCGGCGTCGGCGTCGGCGCTGCGATCTGGATCGAACCATTGTCGACTTGGAACGGCACCGGCAAGCCGCTCAGGTCCGTGATGGCATCGACCGTGATCGTCAGCGGGGTTGTGGTTTCGATGCCGAGTGCATCGAGCGGTATCTGGAGAACGACTTGTTCGACGTTCCAGCCCGGATCGTTGAAGTTGAAAAGTGCCGCTTCGACCGTGTTCGTCGGGTTGGTAGGACCGCAGGAGCCTGCGCCGGACAAGATTGAGCAGTTCGGCTGATTCGAGCCGTTGACCTCTGGCGCCAGGACGCTGTCATCGAAGCCAATGTCGACCGACAGGGCGCCGATTTTGAGCGGCTCGCCGGCTGCGTCTGTGCCCGGGGTGATGGTGACTTCGACAATTTGCTGACCATTGGCGTCTTGTAGCAAGTAGTCGGGAATCGAGATAACCGTGGGGAGGTTGGCCTGCGCCTGCGCCGATGGCAGAGCGATCGCGATGCTTCCGACCAACATGCCGAGCATGATCGAGAGCCATGCGGTAAGACGCATCATGCGTCGTCGTTGTTCGTGAGAGCGCACGAAGGACCAAACCTTTGCTGTGCAGAGCGTCAGCGCAACCACGGATGGTACACGACATCGGTGCCTCGCACACGATTTGCGCCGGGGCCAAACTGCCCAAATCTAGGGGCAGAACGGAGTCGGCAGACCCACTTCGCAGCGGGTGATGAGGAGCGCATCGACCACGTTGAGCGTCCCATCGAGGTTGAAATCACCAGCAACAGCAGCAACTTCGTGCCCAGGACCACCACCATCGAGGAGGCACGGGCCGGTATCGGAACGGTTGCCAACCTCGAACTGAGCGATCAAAAGGGCGTCAACAACGTCGGCCTTGAGGTCGCAATTCACATCGCCCGTGCCCACTCCAAAGCGGGCCGAGTCACGCAGCGGCGTCAGATCTTGGGTCTGGGTGATGAGCTGAGCGGGGTTCGCAGGATCAGGGAACACGCACACGTTGGGTTGACCAACCGTGCTCGTCGAGCCGTTGTCCTTGTAGTCATCTGTCGGGCTGACGACATCGCCCTGGACGAGGCTGCGGCACAGGTTCATGACCTCGCCACCACTCACGCCACCGGCGACGGCGTCCCAGGCATCGGACTCGCCCGCCAGCGGCGTCACGAGGTCGCCGGCCGCATTGCGGATCAGCACCGTCTGGTCACGGCGAGTCGAGTTGAACGTGCCGTCAAACGCAGGAGCCGTGAAGAACGTGCCGACGCCCTGATTGTCGACCTGCAGGTTGATCGACCAATCGTTCACCGCGTCGAAGCTCAGATCATCGCCACCGAGCTCTTCGGCGATGGTGATGATCGTGCCTGCGGGTACCCGAGCCAGCTCGGATCGGTTGGCGAACGTAAGGAACACCTGTTCACGAAGCAGGTCCGTGTCGGCATCTCGCTGGCGGAACTCAATGGTGTAGCCACGAAGGTCGACGTTGTCTTCGACGACCAAGAACTCGAACCAGTCGCCGCCATTGCCGACGACCGAGCCATTGTTCAGCTCGCCCGTCGCAGGAACGGCGTTGTACTCGTTGAGCACGATCGGCGAAGAAGGACCAACTGGCGCGCCAACAGAGGTCCAGGTGACGTCGAGGAAGTTCGAATCGCCGTCGTTGTCCGAGACGGTGATGCGGGTCACGATCTGGCCCGAGAAGTCGGCGGTGCCGGTCAACGCTCCAGTCGATGCATCGAGCAGCACGCCTGCTGGCAGCGGCGAGACCGAATAGGTCAGCGCGTCGCCGTCAGGGTCAAAGGCATCGATCTGCAGATCGACCGGTTCGCCGGGGTTGAAGATTCGATCACGGAACAGGCGCAGGATCGGGGGTGCCGCCGTAAGTGGACCGGTGTCGTTTGACGCGCCGGGCGTCGGCGATGCGAGATAGGTGGCTTCGCCCTCGTTGTTCACCAAACCGAAGGTGTTGTCCGTGAACTGATCGGTCCATTCGATTTCATTTGCCAGCACGCCGTCGATCGTGGTGAGGCGAACCGAATCGCCGCCGCTGCTGAGCTTGAAGTTCGTCTGCAACGGGCTCGAAGTTGGGTCGTCGCCATCGTTGGCCGCCAGAATCAGGTAGCCGCCAGCGGGCACGATCGTGCCGGCCGGGATGGTCCACGATGCGGAACTGTCCGAAATCGTCCAGCCACCAATGTCTTGGGCGTCGTCAGGATCGCTGTTGCGCAGCTCAATCCAGTCAGGGGTTTCGGGGTTCGGGTCGCCGTCGAGCTCAACCTCGTAGGACCCGTCGTTCGACGCCATCGTCTCGTTGATGAAGACCTTGGCCGGGGGTAGCGCGGATTCGTCGATCAGCAGCTCAAAGACATGATCCAGGCTCGAATCACCGCTGCCGCCCGCACTGTTGTTCCACGTTGTGACTGCCCACGTGTTCACACCCTCGACCAGAAGATCGACCGGGATCGCTGGCGGATGAGCGTCGCCGTAGGGGCTCGCCGAACAAGCCTCGTCGGGCAGCTCACACGTGTTCACCATTCCCGGGTCAGGAATGTTGATGTAGTCGCGTTCGGCGCCGCCCCAGGGAACGCTGACGTTGAACGGGATGTCCGTGCCGAGCGGATGGGCGGCGTAGTCAGGATCGAGGTTGCCGCGGATCGAGCGGTAGACCTCGGTGCCATTCAGGTACAGCACAGCGGTGTCGTCATATTGCAGGCGCACACGAATGCCGACGACCTGGAACGGTTCAACACCGATTGCGTCAAGGTCGAAGTCCTTGCGGAAGTGGTTCGCGTTGTTCGAGCCAACGATCTCGCGCCAACGCAAGGTCCTGGTCTCCCAGCCCGAATCGTCGAGCGCCGGGTCGGCTGCGGAGGCCGAACCGAGGTCGGCGGCCGCATTGCTCTGCTGGTACCGCCATTCCTTGGGGCTGGGGACAATTCCGCTATCCAAACCCCAGACTTCGAGGGTTTGGATGTTCGGATCTTGCGCTTGCGCAGAAGGAGCTGCAGGTGCGAGTGCGAACAGCGAAGCCAACAGCACGGCCACCAAGACCACGCGGAGGGCTCGCATTGCGGCGAGGAAACGGAGTGAGACAGACATGATGGGTGGGCCCTTGGACGGCTAACCCAATGGTACTGGAGACCCAGGTGAGACCGTTATGGGCAGAACTTCCCGGCTGGATCGAGTGCCGAGATACGCTCAGATCGTGCGCTATCTGTCCGAAGAATGGCTTTCTGCTGCGGATCGAGCGGTGCGCGACGCGTCGCCAGCCCCAAGCGGAGCGCTTGTGATCGACCAGCACATCGACGACGAAGGCACCGCCTTGTGTTGGCGAACGACCCTTGGGCTGCAAAGCCGAATCGAGCGCATCGCGCCAGAAAGCACCGGAGCGGACGCTGTCTTTCGTCAGTCATACGCCACGGCGCGAGCGATCGCTCAAGGGTCGAGCGACGCGCACCAAGCCTTCTTGCTGGGCGATATTCGGTTCGAAGGTTCGATCGATGCCCTCATCACACACCGTGGGTCGTTCGAGTGGCTCGAACAAGCGCTCGCGCCCGTGATGGCCGCAACCAGCTGGGAGTAGCCAGTTAGCGGCCGACGGCGGCAGAGGCGAAGGCTCGAGGATCAGCGGCGCCAGCCAAGCTTCCGTTCGGCGTGACCTCGATCAGGTGTGCGTGGCCGAAGCCGGACATCTCGGCGACCGTGGCCATCTCGACGTTGTGGCCCCGTTCACGAAGAGCGGCTTCCCAGACATCGGCGTGGGGTTCGAGTCGCACGCGGACCTGACCAGCAGCGGACCATGTGTCGAAACCGGTCTTGGGGTCGGGCGAGGCGAGCGCGAATCGTGGCGCACTGAGGATCGCTCCGGCGCGTTCGCCTGCGTGGAGCATGCGAGCCATCATCTGGAGCACGACCTGGGGCTGCGCGTCGCCGCCCATCGTGCCGAGCACCGACCGAAGACTGCCGTCGCCGTTCGTGATCAGCGCGGGCGAGAGCGTGTGCGGTGGTCGCCGGCCGGGGCCGTATTCGGCCGGGTGGCCGTCGATCAGGTTGAAGCCGATCCCCCGGTTGTGCAGGAACACGCCGGTGTCGCCGACCATGACATGGCAGCCGAAGCCCGCCGCGTTGGACTGGATGAGCGACACGCCCATGCCGTCTTTGTCGACGACGCACATGTACATCGTGCCGCCACCCGCGTAGCTGTCGCCCCAGTCGATGGCCCGGTCAGGCTGGATGCGGGCGCGACGCTCGGCGAGCATCGTCGGGTCGAGAAGCACCGCGGGGTCGGCGTGCTCGTGCAAGGCGTCGGGGCGGTCGAAGCCAGCTGCTCGCGACGCTTCGATCAGGTAGTGGGCGAACAGTGGATCGTTCGGATCGCTCGGCAGGTCGAGGCCCGCGGCGATCCCTGCGCTGGCGAGGCTCAAGTAACCCTGCGAGTTCGGTGGCGCCGTCCACAGACCGTGGCCCCACGCATCGAGGCGTACGGCGGGAACCCAGTCCGCCTGATTCTGAGCCAGGTCGTCAGCGGTGTACTCGCCGTTGCCGGTCGCGATCAGTGCTTCGCCGAACTCGCCTCCGTACCAACCGTCGCGGCCCTGGCTCGCGAGCGCCCGAAGGTTGCGAGCGACACGGGGGCGCTCCACAAGATCACCCGTCGTCACGCCTGCGAGCTGGGTGTTGCCCGCGACGTCGGCAACGTTGGCCGACGAAGCAGCCAGCTGCGACGACGCGGCGAAGCCGTTCTCGGCCAAATCGATCGCCGCTTCGAGCAGCGATGCGAACTCGAGCCGGCCATGGCGTTCGTGGAGGGCAAGCCAGCCGTCGACGACGCCCGGCACTGGCGCCGAGCCGACCTCGCCGCGATGTGGCATCGCGGTGTGGCCTGCGGCACGAAGCCGATCGGGATCCGCGCCGCTACCGGCGCGGCCCGATGCGTTGAGACACGTGACGTCGCCGTCGACGTGGATGAGCGCCCACAAGTCGCCGCCGAGGCCGCACATGTGCTGCGACGTGATCGTCAGCACCGCATTGGCGGCGATCGCCGCGTCGACAGCGCTGCCGCCGCGTTCGAGCGCGCGCAAACCAGCGGTCGACGCGAGGTGGTCGACCGAGCAGACCATCGCCTCGGCCGCCCAGACGGTCGAAGTCGATGGAAGCCGCATCAGATCAGACCGAGGCCGGAGACGGTGTCGCGTTCGGCGACGAGCTCAGCGGCGGTCGCATCGATGCGGCCACGGGAGAAGTCGTCGATCTCGAGACCCTGGACGATGCTGTACTCGCCACCCGAGCAGGTCACGGGGAACGACGAGATGATGCCCTCGGGCACGCCGTAGCTGCCGTCGCTCGGGATCGCCATCGAAACCCAGTCGCCGTCAGGCGTGCCGAGTTCCCAGTCATGCATGTGATCGATCGCCGCGTTGGCGGCCGAAGCTGCCGACGACAGGCCGCGGGCCTTGATGATCGCGGCGCCACGCTTCTGTACGGTCGGGATGAAGTCGTCTTCGAGCCAGGTCTGATCGTCGATCATGCTGGCGGCGATCTGGCCGTTGACTTCGCAGTGGAAGAGGTCGGGGTACTGGGTGGCCGAGTGGTTGCCCCAGATCGTCATCTTCTTGATGTCGTTCACCGACGTGCCCGTCTTCTGGGCGACCTGGGTCATGGCCCGGTTGTGGTCGAGGCGAGTCATGGCCGTGAACTGCTTGTTGTCCACGTCCGGAGCCGAGTGCATCGCGATGAGTGCGTTGGTGTTCGCCGGGTTGCCGACGACCAGGACCTTGATGTCGGAGCTGGCGTTGTCGTTGATGGCCTTGCCCTGGGGGCCGAAGATGCCACCATTGGCTTCGAGGAGGTCAGCGCGCTCCATGCCGTCGCGGCGAGGCATTGCGCCAACGAGCAGTGCGTGGGTTGCATCGCCGAACGCCACGTTGGCGTCGTCGGTCTGCACCATGCCGGCGAGTAGCGGGAATGCGCAGTCGTCGAGCTCCATCGCCACACCCTTGAGTGCGTCGAGCGCCGGGGTGATTTCGAGCATCTGGAGGATCACCGGCTGATCCGGGCCGAGTAGCTGACCACTGGCGATGCGGAAGCACAGCTGGTAACCGATCTGGCCGGCAGCGCCGGTCACGACCACTCTTGCGGGGGGCTTGCTCACGTTGTCTCCTCGAAGCAGGTTTGCTGCAGAGAGGCTAACCGCCGGAACAAGAGGTGACCCCAGCGGATCAGAGCAGGACGCTAGCCAGTGCCACCTTCGAGAAGGAGCGCGACCACCGCACCGATAGCCATGAACGGCGCAAACGGGAACGCTGTCTTCCATCGAAGTCGACCGCGGCTCAAGAGTCCGGCGCCGACGATGACGAGGGCGACAAGGCCGCTCACGAGGTGCGACACGATCAAGCTGCGCACGAATGGGACCCAACCGAAGAATGCGAGCTGTGCGCCGATGAGCGGCGCAAGCTTGACGTCGCCCCAACCCATGCCTGGCGGATAGATGAACAGAATCAGGAAGTACACGGCGCCGAGAGCGGCGCCGCCAATGAGTGCCCGGACGAGCGAGATGTCCGACCAGTCCGAGGTCGCCGAGATGAGTAGCACCGGCACGGCGATGACATAGGACGGTTTGAGGATCGCGTTCGGAACTCGCAGTTCACGCAGATCGATGACCGTCAGCAGGCTGAGAAGTGCGCCGAACGGCAGCACCGAGGCGAGGACAGGGTCGACGCCGAAGCGCCAGGCCAGCACGGCAACCACGACAGCTGCGAGCGGCCAGGCCACGGCGAGCGGTATCGGCCAGGCGAGATCTTCGATGCCGTCGCCCGCGTCAGGAGCCTCGCCGTTCGGATCGGCGTCAGCATGCTCAGCGTCGTCCACGGCTTGAGTTTCGTCCATCAGCAGCCTTGTTTGCAGTGACCCGGCGTGCAGCGATGCATCAGCGGTGCACTCGACAGGGGTTGATCAGTCGGGGCCGGGCGGAATCTGGCGACTGCTGTCGAACTCAGACTCGGTGGCACTGAAGAGCTCCCAGACTTCCTGGCCAAAGAGCACCAGAATCCCAAAGCCCGCGATACCGACGAAGAAGATCAAAATGCCGTATTCGGCCATAAGCGCACCGCGGTCAACCTGCGCACGAGCGACAGCGGCATGTAGGCGGTTTCGCATCGAGCGAGAACGACGATGCAACGTTGGGGGGAGGGTCATGGTGCTCCGACGACTTGCAGGGTGATGAAGACCCGTCGGCGCAAGAAGCTGCCAGTTGAACGCGTATGAGCAGTCCGCCCCAGGATTATCGCTGCTGGGGGACGAGCGAGGACCGCCGAGACAGTGTTTGGGCCCCGCTTCAGACCACGGCCCTCAATGATCGCGCGGAGCGTGGTTTCGGTGCGCGCGTGATCGGCGGGCCGTGGACCATACGATCGGGACGTGCCACGGGCGGTCACTCCGACTCTTGATCCGGCGAACGAACGCCGCGCCACCCTCCGGGGACTCTTCGCGGCTGGCGCGCTTGTGCTGGCCGCAATGCTCGTGTTGGGCGCATGCTCTGGCGATGGTGACGACGGCGACGCGGACACGTCACCCGAAGCGGTTCCGCTCGACGAACCGGCTCGCCGCTACGTCGCCGAGTGGCTGATCAATGCCGAGGCGGTCGGCGTCGACGGTCCCGGCTTCGACTTCCTCTATCGCGAGGTCGTTGACGACGCGACCGGCCGGTACCTGGTGCAGTCGCCGGCGCACATCGCAACCCAAAGCCGCGAGTCGGTCGTCCTCTGCGCCGCCATCTTTCGTGTTGACCCGTACTGCGCCGCAACCGAACGCCCCGAGAATACGCCACCTGTGCTCGCCTACCCGGTCCAACTGTTGCGCTCCTGGGGGCCGTCCCAGCTCTATGACCTGGCCGGCTGGCGCGAGGTCTCGCTCGTCGCGAACACCGAACCCGACGCGTGGTCTCGCCGCACCGAGGTCGTTGGCGATGTCCCGGTCGAGTGCTTCGCCGTCATCGGCGAGACCGCGGCGGCGCGCACGGGGTTCGAGGTCTGCTTCACCGATGATGACCTGCACCTGGTCGCGTCGGTCGACCTCCAGGGTGACCTCGTCTATGAGATCGACCTGATCACCTATGAACGCACGATCGACGAAGAGGCGTTCGAGACGGGCCTCGACGAGTTCGTCGAAGCCAGAGACTCGCTGCAAGATCAGCTGATCACGTTGTTCCCTGACGTGCCCGCAGCGCGCCCAACGCCGACGCCGGACACCTCGGATTCATGACGGGTCGCTGATCATGTGGAAGAAGCCGCCTCGGGTTCCGACCCAGATGCGGTTCTTCCAGACCACCGGCGTGCTTTCGATACAGCCACCCACGGGCGTCGACCACAGTTCGGGCGGTGCGATCGACGTGTCGCTCAGGTCGAACCCATGCAACACACCGCCGCAGTCGCCCTGGACGAGGACATCGTCGACGATGACCGGCGAGCTCCACACCGGACCTGGCAGGCGCAGCGTCCACCGGGTCTCCCCCGTTACTCGATCGAGTCCGAGCACGCGACCATCTGCAGTCGGCACGATCACGATGTCGCGATGCACCGCCGGCGTCGCCCAGACGCCAGTGCCAAGGCCGTTGCGTGCCGCCACCGACCACACGAGTGGGTTGTCGGGTCGACGCGGGTCGAGCTTCATGACCTGGCCGACGACGACGCTGCGGTCGTTGCCTCGCTCGTACTCGCTGGCCGCGTAGAGAAACCCCTCGTCGTCGGCGACCACGGTGGCGTCGGTGTCATCACCGGTCCAGAACCGGAAGACCCGCTCGGGGGCGCCGCCGCGTCGAACCGGGGCGAGGTCCCATCCAATGATCAGCCCGCCCGAGTTGGCGGCGTACGCGGTGTCGCCGACAACGGTGACCGAGCTTTCGATCGAGACGTTGTCGCCGACCGCTCGTCGCAGCTCTTCATCCCAGCCTGGAATCACCGACAGAACCTCGGGGGCGACCGTCACGAAACCGTCTGGTCCGTAGCTGCGATGCAGCCGGATCGAGTGGAAGTTCGAATTCTCGCCGCCGACGAACATGTGGTCGTCGAGGATCAACGGCGAACCGTCCCAGTCGTCGTTCCACACCCGCGGCGAGAACGCTTGAGCATCGAGGGCCCACAGTTCGACCAACTCGCCCCGGTCGAACGACAGCACTCGCAGCCGGTTATCGCGGGACCCGACATAGAGCAGTGGGTGGCCGTCAGGGTCGACGGTGAGCGTTCCCTTGATCAGGTCGCCGGTGATGAACGGCGCCATGCGTGGTTCGCCGGTCACCCCGTCGAGCACGTGCACCGCTCGGTCGTAGGCCCCGAACGCGACCCACAGCTCGCCGCCTCGTTCCCAGACCGCCGGTTGGCCGGTCCAGCCGGTGCCGCACCATTCGCGTTCGCCTTCGGGATCGGTCGACAGCGAACACATCTTCTGTGCCGGGTAGCTCCATTGCACCCGTGGCCCTGCGGGCACGGGGCCAACGCCGTAGAACGAGCGGGTCGGCGATCCTCGAAAGGTCAGGACGCCACGAACGGCGCTACCCCAAGGCTCCCCGACCGAGTCAGGGTCGTACCACGGTGCCGGAGTCGGGACAGCCGCAGGGACGACCACGACCGCCTGGGTCGCGGGGCCAAGCGTCGGCGTCGGAATCGCCGTGGTCGTCGCGACTGGCGAAGGCGTCAGCTCGGGCAACAGCCGCAGAGCTTCTTTGCTCGCGGTCGACGAGCACGCCGTTGCCATTGCGCCGACCACCAGCGACGTCGCGACGAAGCGATGTCGCAATCGATCCCGCCAAGGGAACATCGTTGGTCCCGGCCGCCCGGTCAGTGACCTCGGACGAGCCGCTTAGCGATAGTCAGGATGTGGCGTGACCGCCGGAGCGTCGCTCAACGGAAGCTGGAACAGCGACATGTCCGCTTCGATAGCCGAGTCGGTGTCGAGCGACGTCATCGTGTCGGTCAGCACGCCAGCGGCACGCAGCGTGGCGACCCGCGGCTCGGCATACGGCTGGGTGACGACCGGCAGCGCATCGCGCAGCGCCGCAAACTCGGCGTCGTGGGACGTCGAGTCGCTCGGCAGCGACGACGGAGCGGTTCCGACCGGAGGCTCAACCGGTGCAGCGGGAGCCTCTTGGTCGGCTGCCGAAGACGGGCCCGGCCATGCTGGGTCGCGTCCGTCAACGAGCTGCCAGGACATAGGAACGACGGTCGAGTTCGCATGCTTGCGGCACAACATGATGCCGCCGGCAGGGTCCGGATGATCGAGGTCAAACAACCACGCCTTGGCCTGTTGTGGCGCGAAAGTGAGCAAGGCCACCGCCGCTTTGTCGCAGTTCATTCGCGCACACTCTTCCATGCCGAAAAACGGTACTTCCTGGCTGTTTCCGGTTCGGGGATGCACATCGGATTTTCACAACATGAGCAACAGGCCTCACATCAGCCAGACAGGAGCGAGGTTGAGGGCTGCGGTCTCGGTCCGCTCGGATTGGCGCGCTCGTACCGGACTCGCGGCGTCAGCTGCCATGCTGGAGCGATGGTCACCTGGGATGCCCTCGATGCATTGAGCCATGCCTTTGAGCTCAACGGCATCGGACCGACGAGCCGCGTGATTGCGCTCGTTGGCGACGACGACCCACTCGCACCGCTGGTGCGGGCTGCCCTCGCTCGTTCCCATGCCGAGGCGCTCGAGATCCACCCGGTCCGTGACGGCGCCGACGAGCTCGACCGTCTGCGTCGAGGCTCGCTGCTGCCCAGCCTGTTCGCTGGCGCCGACATCGTCGTCGACGCACTCGGCGCGACCACTGACCTGATGCGTAGAGACCTGACCCGACGCACCGACACCACGAGCGCTCGGCTGCTTCGTCTGCTGCCGGCAGCGGCCGAGGCGCACCTGCGACCGCCACATGCCAGCTTGGCCACTCGGGTCGAACGCGTGGCCGCACGGGTGGCTTCGTCCCGCACGCTCGCCGTGCAAGACGAGAACGGCACCGACCTCGTCGTCGCCCTCGATTCGATGCGCCTTTCCGCCGATGGTGGTCGAGCGAACGGGGCGGGCGAAGCCACCGAGTTTCCGTCGGGCTGGATCACGGTGACACCTGGCGACGGCGCCGTCGATGGCGACCTCGTGATCATGCCCGGGGATGGCAACCTGGCCCGACGCACCCACATCAACTCGCCAATCCGGCTCACGGTGCGCGACGATCGCATCATCGCGATCGACGGCGACAACGCCGACGCCGACGTGCTACGAGCCCTGTTCGAGGCGATGGACACGGTCGACGCGTACGGGATGGCCTCGCTGAGCTTGGGGTTGAACCCAGGGCGCCTTGCTGCTGGCAGACCGTTCGACGATGTGCTCGTCGAGGCGGGGCTGGCTCGACTGAGCGCAGGTGTCGTCACGATCGCATTCGGTGACAACGACCATGCCGATCGCCCCTGTCCCGATCAGGTCGGTCTGGCGCTGAGTCGACGCACAGTCACGCTCGATGACACGGCGCTCTGCGACGCCGGTGAGCTCGTCGGCGACGCCACGCCAGACGTCTACGAACTTCCCGGCTAAGAACAAGTGACCGGCCCAGAGCGGCCTTGGCGATAGCCCCGAACGAGACTGTCACACCCCCCTGCCAGTGTGTTCTGCATGGCGAACCTCGTCCTCGACCCACCCGCTCCAACCCTGCAACTCATTTCGTGCGCCGACGCGCCTGCCCGTGATCACCGGTATCGCGATTCGGCCCAACTCGGTGTCGACGCCCGCCGAGTGCAGCGGACCACCTTGGAATGGTCGTTGCGCAACGGATGCGACGTCGACCCCGATGCGGTTCGAGTCGTGCTGGCCGCTCGCCAAAGCCGCCAAGGTGGCGCAATGCACCGGTTCACGGCCAACGATGTGTGGCGTCTGATGATGACCGACGTGCTCGGTTGGTGCCGCGGCCGTCGCCTGCCGGTGCCCGATGGTTGTGCCCATGCGATTCTCGTGATCACCCAGGCGTTGGAGTACACCGACACCGCGCACGTCGATAGCGACCCCCTTGATGAGATCGAACGTGCACTCGAAGAGTGCACCGGAATCTGGGCCTCTGAACTGGACCGTTCGTCGGCGACTCGCTGGCGGTAGCTACGCTCGGAGCGTGGTCCGCAAATCCCCCAACAATGCTGGTCGAGTCTCACGGCCGAGCGAACCAGCCCCGGCACCTCGGCGTCCGCGCCGCGATCGTCGCCAATTGGTGATCCAGATCATGGCTGCACTGCTGGTACTCGCCATGCTCATGCCGGTGCTCGCGTTCTTCCTCTAATCAAGCACATCTGACGAAACAGTCGGTGCCGCGGCCGAACCAACGGCGCCCAATCGGGCGGCGCCCTGGCCTTCTCCGAATTCGTAGGCCGCGTCCGCGCTGACCCCGACTGGTCTTTGCCCACCACTACGATTGACCGGCACCCCGCAGGCTTGTGGGGGCGACAGGAGTTGTGGTGATCCGCCAGAACCGAGCCGTGCCGATCTTGATGGTGCTCACCCTCGCATGGGTGCTGTTTCTCGCGGGCTGCTTCGGATCAGAAGAACCCGAGATCTCGGTCGAAGACGTCGTCCCGACCACGGTCATCGCCACACCAACGCCGCCACCGGTCGTGACCGACGACGCCGCTGCCGCGATCGCTCCAAACGAAGCACCATTCGTGTACACAATCGAAGAAGGCGACCTGCTGCCCTCGATCGCGACCAAGTTCAATGTCACCCAAGATGTCATCCTTCGGGCGAACCCTGAACTCAACCCCAACGTGCTCTTCGCCGGCGATCAGATCCGCATCCCCGGCGCGACGACCGTCAACACGGTCGACGAGGACCGCGAGGCCGCTCGCGACGCCGGCGAATCCATCGACTACGTCGTCGAGTCCGGCGACAACCTCGGTGCCATTGCCCAGGAGTGGACGGTCACGCTCGAGGCGCTTCTCGCCGCCAACCCCGACGTCAATCCGAATGCCCTCCAGATCGGGCAGCTGCTCGTCATTCCGCCGTTCGGTTCCGGGTTCACAGCTGAAGAACTCGAGTCATTTAGTGCGCCGACGTGCGCTGAGCGTCAGCCGGGCGAGATCCTGACTCACACCGTGGAGCCGGGCGATAGCGCCTCGGCACTGGCATCGTTCTATGGCATCACGATCGATGAGCTCATCGGCGACAACCTGCTCGATGACGAGAACCAGCTGGTGGTCGGCCAACAGCTCGACATCCGGCCACCGACACAAGAGTCCTCCTGCTGAAAAAGCGTGAAGCTCTGGCGCTTACCGCGCCAGAGCCAGCCACGACTGTTCAGCTACGTCTCGTGCAGACGGTGAGCTATCAGCTCTCCGCGATGGTGACGCTTTCGATCACGAGATCGGTCACGGGACGGTCGCCAGGACCGGTCGCCACGGCCTGCATCGCAGGTACGAGCTCGAGACCGCCAACGACCTTGCCGAAGAGGCTGTAGCTCGGAGGCAGACGGGCACCGTCGGGGCCACTGATCACGAAGAATTGGCTGCCGTTGGTGTTCGGACCAGCATTCGCCATGGCGAGTGAACCGATCTCGTACTGGCCGGGCTGGGGCAGTTCGTCTTCGAACCGGTAGCCGGGACCGCCCATGCCGCTTCCCTGCGGGCAACCACCCTGGAGCACGAAACCGTTGATCACGCGGTGGAAGATCAGGCCGTCGTAGTAGTGGTAGCGAGCCAGCGTCACGAAGTTGTTGACCGTCTTCGGGGCGATGTCTGGATATAGGGCGATCGTGAGGTCACCCATCGACGTCTTCATCGTGGCGATGTAGGTCTTCTCGGGGTCGATACACATCGGAGGAGGTGCATCGAACTCACGCTGCTGGGGGCTGGAGCCGTCGGCGGCGGGGCAATCGGTCATGAGGGGGTCCTCTCCTACGGGAGCTTCGTGGTCCTACGAAGCCTGCGTCGTCACACGCAACGCTCGGCTGGACCCTAGAGGGAGAACGTTCCCAGCACACCGTCACGCCGCGGATGGATGCGTCCGCTGCAACGGGTCCTAGCCTTGGAGCGTTCGAAGAATCTGGGAGGACGAACGTGGAGATCAGCAAGGTCGCCGTCATTGGTGGCGGAACGATGGGATCCGGCATCGCCGAAGTGTGTGCCAAGAACGGCATTGACACCATCGTGATGGAAGCCGACGCCGGCGCAGCCGAAGCCGCACAGGGCCGCATCCTCGGCTCGATGGACAAGGCCGTTGCTCGTGAGCGCCTCAGCGGCGACGACCGCGACGCCGCCGCTGGCCTGCTCGCCTACACCACCGATATCGAGGCCCTCTCCGATCGTGACCTCGTGATTGAAGCCATCATCGAGAACGAACAGATCAAGCTCGACCTGTTCCGTCGTCTCGACGAGGTCACGCCAGCACATGCGATCCTCGCGTCGAACACGTCGTCGATTCCGCTCATCAACCTGGCGACGGCAACGAACCGTCCCGGTCAGGTCCTCGGCCTGCACTTCTTCAACCCGGCGACCGTGCAGAAGCTGTGCGAGATCGTCGTTTCCATCGCGACTGACGATCAGGTGCTGGCGACGGCCAAGTCGTTCGCCGAAGACACCCTCGGCAAGTCGACGATCATCGCCCAGGACCGCGCGGGCTTCATCGTGAACCGTCTGCTGGTCCCCTACTTGCTGCAGGCCATCGCCCTGTTCGACACCGGACAAGCGAGCCGTGAAGACATCGACAACGGCATGATGTTCGGCTGCGCCCACCCAATGGGCCCGCTGACGCTGTGCGACCTGATCGGGCTCGACACGATTAAGTCAGTCGCCGACGTGCTCTACGAAGAGTTCAAGGAGCCCACGTACGCTCCGCCGCCGCTGCTCAAGCGCATGGTCGCCGGTGGCCTACTCGGTCGTAAGACCGGCGAGGGCTTCTACGACTACTGATCGCCGTTGCCACGCGTGGCAACGGGGCAAAAATGAATCATGGTCGGCGGCCACCCCCCAGCAGCCACCGACCATGAGGATTGAGCCCCCGTCGAACTGAAACGACGATAGCCAGTATTTGAGAGATCCGCAGCCTTGCCAGTCATCGGACCCAAGGGGCGAGACCGCGGCGAACATGTGGAGGACTTCTCGCTGAGCTGAACTCGCCAGGACCGAACGCGTGGAGGGTTGGAACCAGCGTTTGCGAGCCTGCGAGCAAAGGCGTACTACTAGCTGACCAGGCGGTCGGCGTCGGTGGTCGCCGGGGTCAGCCGGATGCGGCGCGGCGTGGCCTCTTGGACCTTGCCCGAGTCACCGCACGACCAACACTCATCGGTCATGAAGCCGCGCCAGGTGACATCGCAGTCAGCACAAACCATGGTGGTTTGGCGGGGCTTCGCCTCAGCGGTCTCCGATGGCATGCGGGCCACAGTAGAGATGCACCCCAGGGCCACCGCGGATACCTGTTGATTTGTTGATAACTAGAAAATGTCGGCGGGATTGTAGGCCGCAGCCTGTGGATAACTCGTGGCAATCGCGTCAACTTGCGCCACGACGGCCGCTGTCTGATGCTGAGCCAAGCCAGCCAACGCGAGCGGTTCAGCCATGAGTGCAGCCACCGCATCGGTGTCGAGCGGGAACCGCTCATCGCTGCCGAGACGCTCGGCGAGCCCGGTGCGGGCGCCGTCGCTCTCGCGGATCTCGAGCGCCGAGGCAACCGCGTGCTCTTTGATGAGCTCGTGCGCCTGTTCGCGACCGGCACCCGCTTTGACCGCTGCCATCAACATTCGAGTCGTGGCGACGAACGGCAAATATTGCGCCAACTCTCGATCGGCGACGGCAGGAAACGCCCCAAAACCATCGAGCACGGTCAAGAACGTTTCGAAAAGGCCATCGAGCGCCAAGAACGCATCGGGCAGCGCGACCCGTCGAACGACCGAGCAACTGACGTCGCCTTCGTTCCACTGGTTCCCGACCAGACCACCGACCATGGCCAGATGGCCACGCAGAATTGCGACAAAGCCGTTGACCCGTTCACAGGATCGGGCGTTCATCTTGTGCGGCATCGCGGATGAGCCGACCTGACCGTCGGCGAAGCCTTCGGTGACCAGGTTCTCGCCGGCCATGAGACGGATCGTCGTGGCGAGCGAACTCGGCGCAGCGGCGAGCTGCACGAGTGCACTCACGACGTCGAAGTCGAGCGACCGGGGATAGACCTGGCCAACGCTGTCGAGCGTTCGGGTGAAGCCGAGATGGTCGGCGATGCGAAGTTCAAGCTGGGCAACCCGCTCGCCGTCACCCTCGAACAGATCGAGAAGATCCTGCTGGGTGCCGACCGGGCCCTTCATGCCACGCAGCGGGTAGGTCGCCATGAGCGACTCGAGGCGTTCGAACGCGACGAGCATCTCTTGCGTGGCATTCGCGAATCGCTTGCCGAGCGTGGTGACCTGCGCAGGGACGTTGTGCGAGCGGCCGACCACGGCCCGGTCTGCGAACTCGGTGGATCGCGTCGCCAGCTGTGCAAGGACAGCGACGGCACGATCGCGCACCAGCTGCAGTGAGCGCAGGATCTGGAGCTGTTCGACGTTCTCGGTCAGGTCCCGGGACGTCATGCCTTTGTGGATGTGCTCGTGTCCTGCGAGGGCGCAGAACTCTTCGATGCGGGCCTTGACGTCGTGGCGCACAACTCGGTCCCGAGCATCGATCGACTCGATGTCGACCTGGTCGATGACCGCTTCGTAGGCCTCGATCGCCTCGGTGGGAATGTCGATGCCGAGCTCTTGCTGGGCGCGCATCATCGCGATCCATAGCTCGCGCTCGACAACGACCTTGCCCGGGCGCGACCAGATCTCGACCATCTCGGTGCTCGCGTAGCGGGCAGCCAAGACGTTCTCGAGTTCTGGTTTCGCGGCCGTCATGGCGTCGTGTTGAAGTGCACCACTTGCTTGCGGCCAGGTCCGACACCGATGATCGTGACCGGCACGCCGACCAGTTCTTCGATGGCCTCGACGTAGGCGACTGCCTCGGCGGGGAACTCGGAGCGGTCGGTGCAATTGCTCAGGTCCGTCTTCCAGCCGGGCATCTCGCGATAGATGGCCTTGGCATTGTGGAAGTCGGTCTGGTGATACGGCATGGCTTCGACGCGTTCACCATCGATCTCGTAGGCCTCGCAGATCTTGACGGTGTCGAGCGCATCGAGGATGTCGAGCTTCGTCAGCGAGATCTCGGACAACGAGTTCACGCGTACAGCGTGGCGCAGCATGACGGCGTCGATCCAGCCAGTGCGACGGCGGCGGCCGGTGTTGGTGCCGAACTCGCGGCCGACATCGACGAGGTGATCGCCGATCTCGTCAAACAGCTCTGCGGGGAACGGGCCAGCGCCGACACGGGTGGTATACGCCTTGGCGATACCCACAACACGGTCGATGTGACGAGGGCCGATACCGGCGCCCGTGCAAGCACCACCCGCGGTCGGGTTGCTCGACGTGACGAACGGATAGGTGCCGTGGTCGAGGTCGAGGAAGGTCGCCTGGGCGCCTTCCATCAGCACATTCTCACCGGCTTCGAGCACGTTGTGCACGACGTCGATGGCGTCGCCGATGTAGGGCTCGAGGCGAGGTGCGTACTCGCCGATGTAGGTGCTCACCAGATCGTCGATCTCGTAGCCAAGCTTGTTGTAGACCTTGGCCAGCAGCGGGTTCGTCTGGTGGAGCACGACCTCGAGCTTGGCCCGAAAGATCGACTCGTCGAACAGGTCCTGCATGCGCAGGCCGACGCGAGAGGCCTTGTCGGCGTACGCCGGGCCAATGCCGCGCTTGGTGGTGCCAAGCTTGTTCTTGCCCAGATGACGCTCGAACACTGCGTCGAGCATCTGGTGGTACGGCAGGATCAGGTGAGCGTTGCCTGAAACGCGGAGACGAGAGCAGTCAATGCCTCGACTCTCGAGCATGTCGATCTCATTCAGCAGTACAAGTGGATCGACGACCACGCCGTTGCCGATGACCGGCGTGATGTGCGGATAGAGCACACCACTTGGCATCAGCTGCAGCTTGAACGACTCGCCATTGACGACGAGTGTGTGGCCTGCATTGTGTCCACCCTGATATCGGACGACACATTGCATTTCTTCGGCAAGAAGGTCAGTGACCTTTCCCTTGCCTTCGTCTCCCCACTGGGTACCGACGACGACGGTCGCTGGCACGGCACGACTCTCTTTCAGTTGCTGCCGTTACCCGGCAATGCTATCGGCTGAGCGAGCGGTCCTTCGCTGAATTTGCAGAGGCCCAAAACGGGACGAACCCGGGGCCGAAGCCCCGGGTTCGTTCCGAAAGTCTGTGCGATCAGAAGATCGCGAGCCTTACTGGATCAGGCGTCCTCGTTGCGGCGGCGAGCGCCGATCATGAGGGCGCCACCAGCGCCCATGAGGGCGATGGCCAGCGTGGCCAGCAGGTTGGCGCTGCTACCGGTGAAGGCGAGCGGCTCTGCCGTGACAGGAGGTGCAGCTGGCTCTGGGGTCATTGCCGGAGCGTTGCTGAACGCACCTGGGTCTGGGAACTGGATGCACTGGTTAGCAGCCAGCACAACGCCGTTGTTAGCGACACAGCGACCGGTTGGGTCAACTGGGTTCTCGCCGCCACCTGGGTTGATGGTGAGTGGCGTTGGGTCGTTTTCACCAGGCTCGTTTGCGTTGCCGTCGTTGTCAGCATCGACGTTGGAGCCGTCATCGGAGATGTCGGTGACAACCGAACCGTCAGGTGCGGTACCAGAGACGGTTGCGGTGTTGGTGTAGGTCGCTTCGTCAACCAGTGGCCAACCCTGGACCACGACGGTCCAGACAGCGGTGCAGCTTTCGCCAGCGCCGAGGATGTGGCCAGGTGCACCAGCAACCGCTGCGGAACATCCGCTAGCTGCAGGCGTCGGACCAGAGACAACGGTCGCACCAGCAAAGGTGGCGGCGAAGTCGTCAGCGAGGGTGATGCCGCTGAGGCTGGTCTCACCGAGGTTGGTGATCACGAAGCTGTAGGTCACCGACATGTCAGCGCCGTCGAAGACAGGCTCACCCACCAGGTCCTTGGCCAGGCCGATGGCCGGAGCCGGGGCTGGGATCGAGACCGGGGTCGGGTCGTTTTCGCCGTCTTCGTTGGCATTGCCGTCGCCATCGGTGTCTGGGTTGATGCCATCGTCGCTGATGTCGAGCACCTGCGTGCCCTGCGGCGAGGTACCGGTCACCGTTGCGGTGTTGTTGTAGACCGTGCCAGGCACGAGACCACTCACCACGACGTCCCAGATCGCAACGCAGCTTGCGCCGGAGGCGAGGGTGTGACCAGGTGCACCTGCGACCTCAGCGGAACAGGTTCCACCGTTCGGGGTCGGACCGCTCACGACGCTGGCACCGGCGAAGGTGGCATCGAAGTTGTCCGTCAGAACGATGTTGCTGAGCGTGACATCACCGAGGTTGGTGATGACGAAGCTGTACGTCACGGTGGTGTCTGAGCCGGTGGGCTCGCCGATGACCGTCTTCGCAAGACCGATGGCTGGGTTGTCAGCAACGAGGACACCGGCGTCGATGTCAACGTTGTTCTCGCCCGCACCAAGCGTGATCACTGCCGTACGGCCAGTGGCTGGGTCAGCGTCAGAGTCGTTGGTGCCGTCGCCAGCATTCTGCGCCGTGAAGGTGAGGTCACCTGGCAGGTTGAACTGCACGGTGTAGTCACCTGGAGGCAAGTTGTCGACGAGGTAAGCGCCGGAAGCGTCGGTGACCGTGTCGCCAACGGGCAAGCCGTTGGAGTCGAACACGACGACCTGAACGCCCTGGACGCCAGGCTCGCCAGCATCTTGGATGCCGTTGCCGTTGGTGTCCTGGAAGACGACGTTCGAGATCGATCCTGGGTCGTTGCTCACTGGAGCAGCAACACCGGCGTCAACCGTCTCGTTGTCCTCGCCAGCGGCGAGGGTGATCGTTCCAGTCACACCGGTTGCCGGGTTGACATCGCTATCGAGTGCATCGTCGCCACCCGCGTCTTGCGTGGTGAAGCTCAATGCGCCTGGCAGGTCGAATTCGACGGTGTAGTCGCCGGCAGGCAGGTTGCCAACCAGGTAGGCACCGGCGGTGTCCGTCACGTCGGTACCGACGATCGTGCCAGCTGCGTCACGAACGGTGACAACAACGTTGCCGACACCAGGTTCGCCAGCATCTTGGATGCCATCACCGTTTTCATCGAGGAAGACCAGGTTCGAGATCGAACCAAGTTCAGGGTTGACGATCGGCAGGATGCCTGCGTCAACGTCGACGTTGTCCTCGCCTGCGGCGAGCACGATGCCTTCGGTGACACCCGTTGCTGGGTTCGGATCGCTATCGAGTGAGTCGTCGCCACCAGCATCTTGTGCCGTGAACTCACGGCCACCTGGAACCGTGAATTCGACGGTGTAGGTGTCAGCTGGCAGGTCTTCGACGAGGTACTCGCCGTTTGCGTCGGTCGTGGCGGTGGCCACAACTGCGCCGAGCGAGTTGCGGACCGTCACGGTCACACCGGCAACGCCGGGTTCGCCAGCATCTTGGATGCCGTCACCATTGGTGTCTTCGAACACGAGGTTCGAGATCGAACCAAGCTCGACGACGGGGATCGGGAGGACACCGGCGTCAACGTCGATGTTGTCCTCGCCCGCCGCCAGTGGGATCACTGCGGTGCGGCCGGTTGCGTCGGGATCGCTGTCAACGGTGTCGTCAGCGCCAGCATCCTGGGTGGTGAACTCGCGTCCGCCTGGCAGGTTGAACTGGACCGTGTAGTCACCAGCTGGCAGGTTCTCGACCAAGTAAAGGCCGTCAGCGTCAGTGGTGTCGGTTCCGACGAGGCTTGCGCCGTCGAAGACCTGCACGAGGATGCCGGCAATGCCGGGCTCGCCCGCATCTTGGATGCCGTTCTCGTTGGTGTCTTCGAACACGAAGTTGGCGATCGAGCCAAGCTCCGGCGGGAACACGATGCCTGCGTCGATGGTCAGGTTCGAGTCATCCTCGGCGAGGGTGACTGGAGCCGTCTGTCCAGCAGCGTTTGCATCGCTATCTGCAGTGTCGTCGCCGCCAGCATCCTGCGAAGTGAAGGTGCCGGTGGTGGTGTTGATGAAGCTCACGGTGTAGGTGCCCGGAGCAAGATCCGTGACCAGGTACTCACCATTCGCGTCGGTCGTGTCGGTGCCGACAACGGCGCCTGCGCCGTCGAGGACCTGGACAACGATGTTCTCGATGCCCGGCTCGCCAGCATCCTGAATGCCGTTGTTGTTCTGGTCTTCGAAGACGAAGTTGCCGAGTTCCGCAGTGCCTGGCTCGGTGACAAGACCGGCGTCGATCGTGAGATCGGTTTCGCCGGCAGCGACCGTGTAGACCGGGCTGAAGGCGAACTGGCCGCCGTCGGTGATGATGTCGGAGTCGGTGGCGTCGTCGCCAACGTCCTGAGTGGTGAAGCCGATGAAGCCGGTCGGGACGATGACGTTGGTCCGGTAGCTGCCCGGGGTCACGTCGAGGGTCCACTGACCGTTTGCGTCGGTGGTGACGACGGTTGGCGATGCACCCATGGGGATGTTGCCAGCAGCGTCAGTTTCCCAGACATTGATGGTCACGCCTTCGATGCCGGGCTCGCCAGCATCTTGGATGCCGTCACGGTTCAGGTCGTGCCAGACGAAGTTGCCGATGGTGGCGATGTCTGGTGGCGGCGGGTTGATACCCGCATCGACGTCAACATTGTCTTCGCCAGCAGCGAGAGCAATGTTGTCGGTGATGCCGTCAGCTGGATCTGGATCCGAATCAACGGTGTCGTCGCCGCCAACGTTGGCGTCAACGAAGCCACGACCGGTTGGGTCGAGGAACTGGACGACGTAGTCGCCAGCCGGCAGGTTCGGGAAGATGTACTCACCGTTTGCGTCGGTCGTGGTGGATGCAAGCTGCGTGACCGGGTTACCGGCACCGTCGCTCGACCACAGGTTGACGGTCACGCCAGGAACACCGGGCTCGCCAGCGTCTTGGGAGTCGTTCTGGTTGGTGTCTTCGAACACGAAGTTCGAGATCGAACCAAGCTCTGCGATTGGATCGATGCCTGCGTCGACGTCAACATTGTCTTCGCCAGCAGCGAGCGCAATGTTGTCGGTGATACCGGTCGCTGGATCTGGATCCGAGTCGAGCGTGTCGTCGCCAACGTTCTGACCAACGATGTCACGTGCGGTCACGAACTGGACGACGTAGTCGCCAGCCGGCAGGTTCGGGAAGATGTACTCACCGTTTGCGTCGGTCGTGGTGGATGCAAGCTGCGTGACCGGGTTACCGGCACCGTCGCTCGACCACAGGTTGACGGTCACGCCAGGAACACCGGGCTCGCCAGCGTCTTGGGAGTCGTTCTGGTTGGTGTCTTCGAACACGAAGTTCGAGATCGAACCAAGCTCTGCGATTGGATCGATGCCTGCGTCGACGTCAACATTGTCTTCGCCAGCAGCGAGCGCAATGTTGTCGGTGATACCGGTCGCTGGATCTGGATCCGAGTCGAGCGTGTCGTCGCCAACGTTCTGACCAACGATGTCACGTGCGGTCACGAACTGGACGACGTAGTCGCCAGCCGGCAGGTTCGGGAAGATGTACTCACCGTTTGCGTCGGTCGTGGTGGATGCAAGCTGCGTGACCGGG
>CAZEMU010000049.1:23159-29185 GCA_964513315.1 uncultured Acidimicrobiaceae bacterium
GTACTCACCGTTTGCGTCGGTCGTGGTGGATGCAAGCTGCGTGACCGGGTTACCGGCACCGTCGCTCGACCACAGGTTGACGATCACGCCCTGGATGCCGGGCTCGCCCGCATCCTGGATGCCATCACCGTTGGTGTCTTCGAACACGAAGTTCGAGATCGAACCAGGTGCAGGCTGGGTCGTTCCGGCCTGATCGCTTGCGGTTGGAACAGCAGCGCCGTCGCCATCCTGGCCGCTGACAACAGCGGTGTTGGTTTCGGGGTTGGCGCCAACGGTGACGATGTACTCGTACGAGGACGATGCGCCGGCTGCGAGGTCACCGATCGTGCGTGGGCTTGCAGCGTCGAGGTTGTCATTCACTGCGACGTTGGTTGCGGCACCGGCACCAGAGTTCGTGACGGTGATGCAGTACTTGACCTGTTCGCCGGTGGCGACAGGAATCGTGTCGAGGCCAGCAACTGGTGCGGGGCAAGGCAGCGTTGCGTCGACGACCGTCTTGACGATCTGAAGGACAGGCTGATCAACAGCAGGAATGGTTGCCGTCACCGTGTCGGTGTCGGTGACCTCGGCGGCAAGGCCGTTCGGCGGGGTACCCGAGACCGAAGCGGTGTTGTCGTAGTCGCCAGGGGCGTCGTTGACGGTGTAGATCCAGACGGCGGTGCAGGACTCGCCGATGTTGAGGACCTGGGTTCCAGCGTTGACTGCGGTCGAGCAGTCACCGTTGATGTCGTCTGGGGCAGGACCGGCGGCGACGTCGAAGTTCGCCATTGGGTCGGTCAGGGTCACGTCGGCGAGCTGAAGCTCACCGGTGTTCGTGATCGTGAAGGTGTAGGTCAGTTCCGTCGTGCCGTCGGGATTGCGGACTGCGGAAGTGATGGCCTTGTCGAGCGTGATGTCGGCATACGCACAGTCGATGGACTCGAAGTCAGCGTCACCACCCGCTGGAGCTCCTGCAGCCATGTCGATTAGCAGCGACGTTGTCGGACCTGCTTCGTCAACGTGGTAGAAGTTATTTGCATCGCCACCATCTTCGCCAGTGGTGAGGAAGACTGCGCCGGCGCCGTCGGTACCAAGACCTTCAACGTCGATCAGCGTCGTGCCGATCACGGTCGGCGAGCTCGACGGAACGGCGCCCGTACCAAGGCTTGCCAGCGTCGAGTCGACTGCAGCAGCAGTGGTTGTGTACGTGATGAGGAACTCGCCGGTGTCGGCGACCCAGGTCGCGCCCTCGACCGTGGTGTCGGCGGGGAGCACCAGTGCGACAGGACCAGCGACCGCAGCGCCTGCGGTGTTGTAGCCAGTCAGCTCATCGGCATCAACGTTGCCAGCGACGCCATCGTTGATGTCCTCGAGGACCCAAAGGATGTCGTTGGCTGGATTGCCGTCGGTGTCGTTCTGGAAGAACATCGCGTCGATGTCGCCGATGCCCGTCAGGTTGAAGTCGGTTGCAGCAGCTTGAGTCGCGCTGTCGACATCGATCGTGAACATTGCGCCAGCGGCCGGGTCGTAGACGTAGATCTCCGACGCGTCGTTACGGACTGCGATGCTTTCGATGTTGCCAGCTGGGTCGACGGGTGTCGCCAGTGCGTCTGGCTGAAGCTTGGTCGGATTCGCACCACCTGCATCGAGCACCACCTCGTGCAGGAACTGCTGATCCTCGGTTGCATCGCCTGTGCCCTCATCGAGGCCATAGCAATAGGTCTGGTCAGCAACCGACGCGAGCGGTGCTGCCTGTGCGCTGTCTGATGACAGGCCCAAGAAGAGACCTGACGCCAGCATCGCCGTGGCGACCAGCGCGACGATCGCTGTTCGCGATCGTTTCGAAAAGGTCCGCAGTGCGGATCCCTCTACGTAGCTCATCCCGATGTTCTCCGTTTCTGGTGAGTTCGCCGCAGGCGGCGGACTCGGTGGTGGTGCGTGAGGGAGCGCGTGTAATTGCGCGCGCTCACAGTTGTGTCGACAATCGGGCGAAACTGTAGCCCAACGCGATCTCGCCGCGCACGTTTCAGGTGGATTTCCCCGCCAACTCGCCACGGTGCGTGAGATCAGCTCACGCGTTGCCGATAGAACGCGGTGCTACTCGGAGGTCTGAGATTCGAGACTCGAAGGTTCAGCAACAATCCGCGATCGGGAGATAGGCACCAACGCGGTCGATGTGGTCGTGCGCGACTCGTGTGACGCCAGCGCCGCGCGGAGATGTTCGACTTCGGCTTCGAGTTCGAGGACGCGCGCAACGCCTGCAAGGTTCAGTCCCTCATTGGTGAGTTCCTGAACGCGACGGATGCGTTCGATGTCCGCGTCGCTGAAGCGACGCGACATGCCACCGGTGCGGGCGGGAGCGATGAGACCTTTGCGCTCGTAGACGCGCAAGGTCTGTGGGTGGACGCCGGTCAGTTCCGCGGCGACCGAGATGATGTAGACGGCGCGGTGGTAGCCCGATGTGTCCATCTCAGCGACCTGCGCCGTCAGAACTCGGGAACAGATGGCGTCGCGGCGATTCGTCACTCAACCCGGCGAACGCTTCGAGGGCGACCTGTTCCTTATTGCTGAGGTTGCGAGGGACCGCAAGGGCGACCGTGACCAGCAGGTCGCCGGTCTTGTCGCCGTCACCGATAGGTGCACCGGCGCCACGTACACGGAGCGTGCGGCCATGTTGGGTACCGGCAGGGATGCGGACCGTGACGGTCTCGCCCCCATAGGTAGGGACATCGATGTCAGCACCAAGGGCCGCTTCAGCGAAGGTGATCGGCACCTCAAGGGTGAGGCGTTCACCATCGCGCCCATAGAGATGGTGGTCGTCGACTTCGACGATGACATAGAGATCGCCGGGAGGGCTTCCGGGGCCGCCCTTGCCGCGCAAGCGGATCCGCTGACCTGAGGTGACACCGGCTGGGATGCGAACCTTCATGGCCCGTTGGCCGGATTGGTCGTTTAGGCTGAGCGTGGTGGTTGTGCCGCGGACCGCTTCGTCGAAGGAGATGCGGAGACGGGCTTCTTGATCGCGGCCACGCATTTGACGTTGGCCTCGCGGGTTGCCGGCGCCGAAGAAGCCGCCGCCACCTGGGCCGCCGCCGCCGAACATGGAGCCGAGAATGTCGCCGATGTCGCCAACGTCGGACATGTTGAAGTCGAAGCCGCCTGGTCCGCCGGCGCCTCCGCCGAACCCGCCGGCCATCGGGCCGAGACGACGCACTTGGTCGTACTCGGCACGCGTCTTCTCGTCACCGATGACGTCGTACGCCGCAGTGATCTCTTTGAAGCGCTCTTCGGCCGCAGTGTCACCCGGATTCTTGTCCGGGTGAAACTCGCGGGCGAGTTTCCGGTACGCCTTGGTGATGTCGGTTTGCGGTGCGTCCTTGGCTACGCCGAGCACGCGGTAGTAGTCGGCTTCGAGCCACTCGCGTTTGATCTCGCCGCTCATCGCTTCACCAGATCAGCCCCGCACCTTCACCATGGCGGCGCGGAGCACGCGGTCGTTCCAGACGTAGCCGAGACGCATTGTTTCGACCACGACCTGTTCACCTTCGCCCGATTCGAACAGCACGGCTTCGTGCTGCTCGGGGTCGAACGGCTCACCGACCGGGTCGAGCTCGGCGAGGCCTTGACTATGCAGGACTTCAAGAAGGGCTTCGCTGAGGGGGCGAACTTCTTCGACCCCTTGGTTGAGCGCAGCGGCCGCACTATCGAGGACAGGTAGAAGCCGGCCAACGAGATCGGCGGCGGCCTGCTGACGCTGCGATGAAGCTTGCTCGTCAGAGCGTCGGCGGGCGTTTGCGAACTCGGCCTTAAGCCGCTGGAGTGCCTCGAGGTACTCGTCGCGTTCGGCGATGAGCGCGACGACCGCCTCTTCGGTCATCTCGACCGTGGCACCATCGGCGACGGCCTCGGTCGGGTCGCCGCCGACGGACTTGTCGGCGGTGTGGTCGATTGCCTCGGTAGGAGCCTCGGTAGGCGCATCGGTTGGTTCGTCAGGTCCTGTTGCGTCGGACTCGTTCGGATCGCTGTCGCTGCTCATCATCGTTCTCCGTTCTCGGTTACCCGAGCTCAGTCCTCAACAATCTCGGCGTCGACGATGTCGTCGTCTCCCGATGCTGATTCTTCGGCGCCGCCTTGGTCATTGACGCTGGCATTCTCGTAGAGCCGCTGGCTGAACTGCTGGCTGGCATTCATGAGGGCTTCGGTTGCGCCCTTGATGACCTCGAGATCTTCGCCCTCGAGTGCCGTCTTGAGCGTGGCCATCTTCTCGTCGACCTCGACGCGTTCGCCGTCGGTGATCTTGTCGCCATGATCGCGGAGCAGCTTTTCGGTCTGGTACACGAGCGTGTCAGCGGTGTTGCGAACCTCGGCCTCGTCGCGGCGACGCTTGTCTTCGTCGGCGTGGGCTTCGGCATCGCGGATCATCTGGTCGATGGCGTCACCGTCGAGCGAGCTCTGGCCAGTGATCGTGATCGACTGTTCCTTGCCGGTGGCGCGGTCCTTGGCGGACACGTGCACGATGCCGTTGACGTCGATATCGAAGGCAACCTCGATCTGGGGCACGCCGCGGGGAGCGGGTGGCAGGTCGACGAGCTGGAACTTGCCGAGCGTCTTGTTGAACTGGGCCATCTCGCGCTCGCCCTGCAGGACGTGGATCTCGACCGAAGGCTGATTGTCGTCAGCAGTCGTGAAGACCTCGGTGCGCTTGGTGGGAATGGTGGTGTTGCGTTCGATGAGCTTGGTCATCACGCCGCCCTTGGTTTCGATACCAAGGGAGAGAGGAGTGACGTCGAGGAGCAGCACGTCGGTGACGTCGCCCTTGATAACACCGGCCTGGACGGCGGCGCCGATGGCGACGACTTCGTCGGGGTTCACGCCCTTGTGTGGGTCGCGGCCGGTCATGTCGAAGACGAGTTCGGACACGGCCGGCATGCGGGTCGAGCCGCCGACGAGGATCACATGGTCGATGTCGCCCTTGACGAGGCCGGCATCTTTGATGGCCTGCTCGAATGGGCCGCGGCAGCGATCGAGGAGCGATGCGGTCATGTCCTGGAAGCGGCTGCGGCTGAGCGTGTAGTCGAGGTGCAGCGGGCCGTCGTTGGTAGCGGTGATGAACGGCAGGTTGATCTGCGACTCTTGCTTGGCCGAAAGATCGATCTTGGCGTTCTCGGCTGCTTCCTTGAGGCGCTGCATTGCCATGTTGTCGCCCGAGAGGTCGACGCCGTGGTCGTTGTTGAACGAGGTGACGAGCCATTCGATGACGGCTTCGTCCCAGTCGTCGCCACCGAGCTTGGTGTCACCGCTGGTCGACTTCACTTCGAAGACGCCGTCGCCGATCTCGAGCACGGACACGTCGAAGGTGCCGCCGCCGAGGTCGAACACGAGCACCGTCTGGTCGGCGTCTTTGTCGAGGCCATAGGCGAGGGCCGCAGCGGTTGGCTCGTTGATGATGCGAAGCACTTCGAGGCCAGCGATCTGGCCGGCTTCTTTGGTGGCGGTGCGCTGCGAGTCGTCGAAGTAGGCGGGAACCGTGACCACGGCTTGGGTGACGGGCTCACCGAGGTAGGCCTCGGCGTCGCGCTTGAGTTTCTGCAGCGTTCGGGCCGAGACCTCTTGGGAGGTGTAGTCCTTGCCATCGATGTCGATCGTCCAGTTGGTACCGACGTGGCGCTTGACCGAGCGAAGCGTGCGCTCGGGGTTGGTGATTGCCTGGCGCTTGGCGACTTCGCCGACCAGGACTTCGCCGCTCTTGGAGAACGCAACGACCGAGGGGGTGGTACGTGCGCCTTCGGCGTTTGCGATGACGACAGGGTCGCCACCTTCGAGGACAGCGACGACTGAGTTTGTGGTTCCGAGGTCGATGCCGACGGCCTTACCCATGTTCTAGCTCCGTGTGTTCAGGTGGGGGGTGTGTGGTGGTTTCGGGAAAGCGGTGTGACCCGCTGCGGTATGAAACCGCCGCAACCGAAGGGAAGCGTACGGTGACATGACAGTGCAACGACCATCCCCAACGGCACATTCCCAGGAAACTTGAACATTTCGTTTTAGGG
>CAZEMU010000050.1:0-25114 GCA_964513315.1 uncultured Acidimicrobiaceae bacterium
CGGATCGTGTCGCCGTTGAGCATCGGATTCTCGATGATCGCGATCGCCAGGCGGGCGTACTCATCGGGCAAACCCATACGACGCGGGAACGCCGCGTCCTTGGTCAGGTTGTCGACCCGATCGGGAGTTGCGCCGGCGGTCAGACCGGTTTGGAAGAGGCTCGGCGCCACCGTGTTCACCCGGATCCCGAGCGATCCGAGGTCACGTGCCATCGGCAAGGTCATGCCGGACACAGCCGCCTTGGCGGCGGCGTAGGGAACCTGACCGATCTGGCCTTCGAACGCAGCGATCGATGACGTGTTGATGATCACGCCCCGCTCGCCATCGTCGTTCGCTTCGTTCTTACTCATGTGCCAGGCCGAGAGCCGGCTCAGGTTGAACGTCGCATTGAGGTTCAGGTCGATGACCCATCGGAAGTCGTCCAGCGGGAACGGGCCGGTCTTCGAGATGGTCCGGCCGCGGCGACCGCCGGTTCCCCCGGGCGTGTTGACGGCAGCATCGAGGCCGCCCATCGCATCGACGGCTTCTTGGAACACGACCTCGAACGCGTCGAAGTCCATGACGTCGCACGGATGCCATGAGCCGCCGAGTTCCTCGGCGACAGCTCGGCCGTCGGAGTCCTCTTGGTCAATGATCGCGACGGTGCCACCACCGTCGACGATGCGCTTGGCGGTCGCATGGCACATGCCTGAAGCACCGCCGACCATGGCGGCGCGCAATCCGTTGATCTGCATGTGTCCTCGCTCAGATTCGTTCGATGATGATCGCCGGGGCCATGCCGCCCGCAGCGCACATGGTCACGAGGCCGAACTGCTTGTCGCTGCGCTCGAGCTCGTCGAGGATCGTGCCGATCAGCACCGCGCCGGTCGCCCCGATTGGGTGGCCGAGGGCGATCGCGGCGCCGTTCACGTTCACCTTTGAGCGATCGAGGTCGAGGTCCCGCTGGAACTTCTCGCTAACAACGGCGAACGCTTCATTGATCTCCCAGAGGTCGATGTCGTCCTTGGTCAGGCCAGCCTTTTCGAGCACCTTCTTGGCCGCAGGAACAGGTGCGTTGAGCATGAGCGTCGGATCGTCACCCATGTTCGCCATCGCTACGACCCGGGCTCGTGGCGTCAGACCGTTGGCCTGCGCGTAGCCACTGTTCGCCAGGAGCAACGCGGCCGCGCCGTCGACGACACCCGAGGAGCTGCCCGCATGGTGCACCGGCTCGATGTCGAGTCCCGGATAACGCTTGCGGATCTGTTCGACATAGGTCGGCGCGCCCTCGACCCCGCCCATCGGAGCGTCGAGCCATGCGGCGAACGCGGGCTTCAGGTTGGCGAGGCCTTCCATCGTCGTCGTTGGACGTGGGTACTCCTCGCGGTCGAGCAACACGTTGCCGTCGTCGTCGTGCACGGCAACCAGCGACTTGTCGAAGCGACCCTCTTGGATCGCGATCTCGGCGCGACGCTGCGATTCGCACGACAGCTCGTCGAGCGCTTGGCGGCTGATGCCTTCGAGCGTCGCGATGGCGTCAGCGCACACGCCTTGGTGGGCCTGCGGGTGCAGCTCGTCGAGGTGCAGGTTGCCGCGGTGCATGGCGCCCGACGGGTTGAAGCTCTGCGTCGGCGTCTGCGACATCATCTCGGTGCCGCCGGCAACGACCATGTTCTCCATACCCGAGGCCGTGACGGCCGCGGCGAAGTTCGTAGCGGTGATGCCGCTTCCGCAGAAGCGATCGAGGGTCACGCCGCTGGTGGTGATGTCCCAGCCTGCGTCGAGCAGGGCCATGCGGCCGAGGTCGCCGCCCTGCGTACCGGACTGGGTCGAAGTGCCCCAGATGACATCGTCGACCTCTTTGGTGTCGAGCCCATTGCGCTCGGCGATGGCCTTGAGCGGCGTCGATGCGAGCCGTTGCGGGTGCATGTCGGCAAGTGATCCCTTGCCGACCTTGCCAATGCCGCGTGGTGTGCGGCATGCGTCGATGATCCAGCTCTCTGACATGGGTTCTCCTTCGGCCCGACAGCGCAAATGGGCTTCGGTTCCACCGCTGAGAATAGGGTCGGCCTATGCGCCACACCTCATTGGGTCGAACCGGTCTCCCTGTCTCTCGCCTGTGCCTCGGGACGATGACGTTCGGCGTGCAATGCGACGAGGAACAGTCGTTCGCGATCATGGACGCGGCCTTCGAGGCCGGGATCACGTTCTTCGATACCGCCGACATGTACCCGAACGCCGGCGGGCTCGACACCGCAGGATTGACCGAAGAGATCATCGGCAACTGGATGCAGGCTCGCGGCAATCGCGACAGCATCGTGCTGGCCAGCAAGTGCGTGGCGCCGATGGGACCGCACCCGTGGCAGCGAGGTGCGAGCCGCAAGCACATCATGGAAGCCGTCGACGCGTCGCTCCGCCGACTGCAGGTCGACGCCATCGATCTGTACCAACTGCATGGCTATGACCCTCGGACGCCGGTCGAGGAAAGCATGGGCGCACTCGACGACCTGGTGCGGGTCGGCAAGGTTCGTTACGTCGGCTGCTCGAACCATGACGCGTGGCAGGTCGCCCGAGCCAACGGGATTGCGGCCGCCAACGGCAAGCACCGCTTCGACTCGGTCCAACCCCGGTACAGCCTGCTGTTCCGCAGCTACGAACGCGAGCTATTTCCGCTGTGCGAGCTCGACGGCATCGGCGTGATCCCCTACAACCCGATCGCGGGCGGTCTCTTGTCGGGCAAGCATTCGAAGGACGCCGGGCCGACCGAAGGCACCCGCTTCTCGATCGGCTCCGCAGCTGCCCGCTACCAGGATCGTTACTGGCAAGACGACCAGTTCGACACGGTCGACGCGCTGCGCCCGATCGCCGCCGATCTCGGCATCTCGATGGTGACGCTGGCCAATGCCTGGGTGCTCGCCCAGCCGGTCGTCACTGCACCGATCGTGGGCGCGAGTCGCCCCGAGCAGCTGGCTGATGCCGTCGCCGCGGTTGACGTGACGCTCGATGACGACGTGCTCGCCAAGCTCGATGCGCTGACAAGCCAGTACGTCCACGTGCCGATGGTGTGACCATGAGATCCAACGCCACCATGCCCCAGTTCCTGGCGAGCACACAGCGGAGATCCTCGCCGACCTCGGCGGGAGCGCGACGCGCGTCGAAGCGCTCTGACTCAGTAGCCGAGCCAGTGCTTGACGGTGGCGACGACGGTGTCGTCGTCCTTGGGAGAGTGATTGCCGGTGACCCACTCGACGGTCGTGGCACCTGGAATCGACGGGACATGCTCGGCGAACTCATGGGGTGTGCCGAACGGGTCCTTGCTTCCCGAGAGAAAGAGCGTCGGCACGGCGATGTCGCCGAAGTGGCCGACCCGCAGCTTCTCGGGCTTGCCGGGAGGATGCAGCGGGTAGGACAGCAGCACGAGAGCCGAGGCTTTCATGCCTTCGGCGACTGCAACAGAGCACGACCGCCCGCCAAACGAACGCCCGCCATAGGCGATCCGGTGTGGGCCGACGCCGAGCTTGTCCGCGAGTGCCGCTCCTGCTTCGACGATCTTGTCGACCGCTCGCGGCACGCTCGTCGTACCCAGGGTGAGTCGCACGACGGGTAGGTCCGGGATCCCCTCTTCGATGGCGACGAGGGTCGCATGATCACGGTCGGCGCTGGCGCCCGGTGTGACCACCAGGCCCAGTGGACGGTTGCGTTTGTCGAAGGCGCGAGGGCTCACGATCCGAGCCTGCCACATCGAACATGCGATCCGCTTCCACGAGTGGATCGCGTCGCTCGACGGCGACTGCACCGAAGAGCTGGGCCCGCGGGCAAGGGCGAACCACCCTCAATCGCGTACTGTCGAGACGTGCTGAATCGCTTCGACGACTACCCGATCCATCAGACGCCGGAACCGCTCGCGCACCCAGCGACGAGCGACATCAACTTCTACGACCGCACCTGGTTCAACGGGTACAGCGACGACGGCACCCGCTACTTCGGGTTCGGCATGGCCGTGTATCCGCACCGCCGCATTCAGGACTGTCACTTCTCGACCGTCGAAGCGGGCGGACGCCAACACTGCTTCTTCGCTTCTCGCCGGGCCCCGCAAGAACGCACCGACTTGAGCGTCGGCCCGTGCCGCATGGAGATCGTTGAACCGCTCCGCACCGTGCGCGTCATCATCGACGACAACGCGAGCGACGTTGCCTGCGACCTCACGTTCTCGGCTCGCACCTCGGCGATCCAGGAAGCTCGCCAAACGCTTCGTCACGGCACCCGCGCGTGGATGGACGCCACCCGCTTCGCCCAATTCGGCCGCTGGACGGGCACGATCAGCCACCCCGACGGAGAGATCAGCGTCGACGATTGGCGCGGCACCAAGGACCGGTCGTGGGGCGTCCGCGGTGTGGGTGAATCGCTGCCAAGCGGAGCACCGGTCAAGCCGAATGGCATCTGCTTCATCTGGGCGCCGCTGCAGTGGGACGACCACATCAGTCACGCCGTGTTCTTCGACGGCCACGACGGTCAGCCGCTCGTACGCGAAGCCCTGACCTCGCCGCTTTATTCGACCGGCGACGAGATCCCCGACGAGCTCGACGATGTCGTCACTCGCATGGCTGGCGTCACGCACCGCATCGAATATCACCCGGGCACCCGGTGGGCTCGCTACGCCGAGCTGGACTTCATGGGCCTCGATGGATCGATGCGCACGATCACGATGGAGCCCGAGCTGCGGTTCCAGTTCAAGGGACTCGGCTATGGCCACCCGACCTGGAAGCAAGGCCTCTACAAAGGCGAGCTCGAGATCGGCGGCGAGAGCTTCGATCCGCTCGAGCTCGATCCGCTGCGACCCGAGAACATCCATGTGCAGCAGGTGGTGCGGGTCAGTGATGGCGAGCGAACCGGCATTGGTGCGCTCGAACAGATCGTGGTCGGGCCCTATGCCCCCGCTGGCTTCACGGATTGGTTCGACGGCGCATGAGCGATCAACCAACGAGCGATCAACCCATGGGCGACGTACCAACCGTCGGGCTCGACCCGGCATTCGTCGCCGATCTTGTCGGTGCGAGCTCCGCCACGTTCGACGGCTTCATCGGCACCGGCCAGATGAGCCGCAACGCGCGGTTCCAACTCGAATGGGAATCCGACGACGGCCCGAGCTCGGTCGTCGTCAAGATTCCGTCCGGCGATGCCGGTACGCGGGCGATCTCGTTCGAGCACTTCGTGTACGGACGCGAATGCAACTTCTACGCGTCGATCGTCCCGCTGGTCGACGTCAGCGTTCCCGCCTGCCTGGCGGTGCATTTCGATGGCGACGGAAGCGACTTCGTTATCGCACTCGAGGACCTGGCCGACTCGGTCCAGGGCGACCAGTTCCGCGAGGCAACGACCGCCGAGCTGCAGCTTGCGATCGAGCAAGCCGCTGCCCTCCAAGCGCCTGTGTGGGGACGCACCGACCATGCGGCCTTCGAGCAGCTCCGCGCCGATGCCACTACCCGAGCGACGAGCGGTACCGAGATGCTCTCGTTCTTCATCGCTGCAGCAATCGAGCGGCTTGGGCCCGGTCTCGACGAGGGCATCCTCGAGCTGCTCGAACAATTCGAGTCCAAGGCCGCAGCGTGGACGGTGGCCAAGTCCGTGCCGACGACCTTGGTGCACGGCGACTTCCGTTCCGACAACTTCATGTTTGGTGTTGCCGACGACGCGCCCGCAATCGCCGTCGTGGACTGGCAGACCGTCGCCCTCGGCCTGGGCGTCACCGATGTCGCTTATCTGATCTCGGGCGGCGTCTCGATCGAACGGCGCCGAGCCGAAGAAGCCGACCTGCTCGCCTACTACCGAGAGCAGCTCGCGGCGAGAGGTGTCGACTACGACGCCGCGCAATGCGAACGCGAGTACGCGCTCACGTCACTCCACGGTGTCGTCGTCGCCGTCACTGCAACCACCTTGGCCGAACGCACCGAACGTGGCGATGCGCTGTTCACCCAGATGATCAATCGCCACGGACGCCAAGCCATCGACCTGGGCGCCCTCGACCTCGTCTAGCTACGAAACGAAGGTGATGGATTCGTCGAGGAGTTCTTGCCACTGCTTGTCGTCGTGAGCCTCGACGAGCACCCATTCCTTGAACACCTTCTTGGCGGGCGCGAACGGCTTGCCGACCCCGTCGTCGATGAGCGCGGCGACACGATCGCGGCGAAGTTTCACGACGATGCCATCGCCCTTGTGATGGGGCATGCCGACGAATTCACCGTCGGGGGTACGAGCGCAGTTGCTGCTCATGATCGTGCCCTCGACCAAGCGGCCGTCGGCCATGAACGGTGCGCAGGCATCCCAGAACTCTTCGCTCATGGCCGAACCGTAGCCAATCGTTCGTGGCCGCGCCCGAGTCGCTTCTACCCTCAGGGCTGTGGAGTTCTCCCCCGACGACGAGCAGCCTCACTTCGGCCTCGTCGATGAGTGGGTGTTCGCGGTCTGGGCTCCCGACGCGAGTCTCGGCATCGTCTCTGGCCATCGATTGTTCGAGGGACACGCCTGGTATTGGGCCGCGATGGTCGAGGCAGATCGACCACTCATGCATCTCACCGAATGGGAGATCGTCGTGCGAGCGTTCGACCCGTTCATCGTGAAGGCGCCTGAGATGTGGGCCGAGCATCAGCTCGATGCGCCGATGGAACAGTGGTCGATCGGCAACGAGGCGTACTTCGTCGCGCTCGACGATCCCGCAGACGCGCTCGGCCGCGCCTACGGCACACCAACGCCAGTCGCGATGGATCTCGAGTGGTACGCCACGAGTGAGGCCACCGGGATCGCGAACGGGTACGAACAGCCGGGCGTCGTGCACGGCGAGATCGAGCTCATGCACCGACCGAATCTCGACCTTGTCGAGGTTCCCGGCCACCGGTGGCGGCGCTGGGGCATCGGGCTCAGCGCACTCGCCACCGCCTCGCCCGACCAGGACAGCGAGACCGACACAACGAACGGCGCACACGCATTGCCGCGCGCCCCGTTTGCGTTTCCCGATGGCACGAGCTCGACCTGGCGGCTCGATCGCGACGGCTGGACGAGCCACACACACTGACGCTGCACGCGCGCGAGGGCTCACGGCACGACCGGCCCACGTGGCACCATGAGCCCAATGTCTGTAGAGGCTGTTCCCCCGTCGTCCCCGTCCGCTGGCGCATCTCCCGGGCCGGGCCCGCTCGCAGGTGTTCGCATCATCGACCTGACCACCGTGGTGATGGGGCCAATGGCGACCCGAGTACTCGGTGACCTCGGCGCCGACGTGGTTCGGGTCGAGACGCACGAGCCCGAGCTCATGCGCAACTTCGTACCGCAGCGCTCGACCGGCATGAGCGGCATCGCGCTCAACCTCCATCGCAACAAGCGCTCCATCGCCCTCGACCTCAAGAGCGATTCCGGCCACCGGGCGCTCATGGACTTGGTGAAGACGTCAGACGCGTTGGTCAGCAACATCCGGCCCGCTGCGCTCGCACGGCTCGGCCTGTCCGCCGACGACCTGCATGCCGTCAATCCGACGCTCGTCTACTGCAGCGCCGTCGGCTTCGGAAGCGACGGCCCCTACGGCGGCCAAGCCGCCTACGACGATGTCATCCAGAGTGTGTCCGGGCTCGCCGACATGTTCAGCTGGACCGGCGATGCGCCCCAGTTGATCCCGTCGATCATGGCGGACAAGGTGGCGGCGCTTCACATCGTCTACGCCGTCATGGGCGGACTCTTTCGGAAGGCGACGCAGGGCATCGGCGACGTGATCGAAGTCCCGATGGCCGAGGCACTGGCCTCGTTCAACCTGGTCGAGCACCTGAACGGCCACACCTTTGAACCCAAGGAAGAACCGTTCAGCTACCTGCGCATCCGCAACGCGAATCGCAAGCCACGCCGCAGCGCCGACGGTTGGATCTGCCTGCTCCCCTACTCGACCCAGAACTACGACGACTTCTTCACCAAGATCGGTCGTCCGGAACTCGCCGACGATCCGCGGTTCGCCGACGCCAACGGTCGAGTCGCCAATGCGTTCGATCTGTACGGGATCATCGACGAGCACGCCCCGATGTTCACGACCGCCGAGTGGCTCGACTTCTGCGAAGCCCACTCGATTCCGGCATCGCCGGTGGTGCCGCTCCAAGACGTCGGCGACGATCCGCACTTCGCAGCCGTTGGTCTCTTGGAGATGGACGAGCACCCGACCGAGGGCGCGTACCGGGTCATCAAGGACCCCGTGAACTACGCGGCCGATCCCGATCAGACGATCAAACGGCACGCCCCGCGGATCGGCCAAGACACCGTCGAACTCATGACCGAGCTCGGCTGGTCCCCCGACGAAATCGCCGAGCTGTGAAGCCCTAGCGGAGCGTGTAGCGAATGGGCACGCTCTTGTGCCCGCCGACGAAGGTTGTCTTCATCGAGCTTGTGTCACCTGCGAGTTCGATGGATTCGAAACGCGGCAGGATGGTCGAGAACAGGCTGCGCATCTCGTTGCGGGCCAGCTGGGCGCCCAGGCAGAAGTGCATGCCGAAGCCGAAGCTCACGTGCCGATCCGCGTTGGGCCGTTCGATGTCGAACTTCAGTGGGTCCTCGAACACCTTGGGGTCGAGGTTTGCGCCCTTGTACGACAGGTAGATCCAGTCGCCCTTCTTGATCTCTTGGCCGCAGATCTCGGTGTCTTCTTGCGCAGTGCGCATGAAGTGACGCACGGTGGCGGTCCAGCGGATCATCTCTTCGACTGCGTTGTTGATCAGCTCAGGGTTCGCCTGCAGCTTGGCGAGCTGGTCGGGATTGCGCAGCAGCGCTTCGAGCCCACCGGCCATGGCGGACGAGGTCGTGTCGTGACCGGCCGTCGCGACGATCACGTAGTAGCCGAGCGTCTCCAGATCCGGCATTTGGGCGTCATCGATCAGGCCGTTCGCAATCAAGCTGGCGAGATCCTCGGTCGGGTTCTCTCGGCGAGCGAGCGTGAGTTGGGTGAAGTAGCCGTAGAAGTCGAGCAGCACCGCCTCTTGGTCCGCTCGTGATCCGGTGCCTCGCTGCAGATCAGGATCCTGCTGACCGAAGAGCTGCTGGGTGAGCATCATCATTCGGTCGAAGTCCTCGGTCGGCAGTCCGAGAATCTTCAGGATCACCTGGAGCGGATAGGGCCACGCCACGTCGACTGCGAAGTCGCACTCGCCGCCCATCGATTCGAGCTTGCCCATGGCCTCGTTCGACAGTTCGGTCAGACGATCGTTGAGCCGCCGGATGCTCGCGGGCTTGAACCAGTCGTTCGTCAACCGCCGGTACTTGTTGTGGTCCGGGTTGTCCATGTGGATCAGCGTCTTGATCTCGAGCTCACGAGCTTCGATCGCCGCATTCTCGAGCAGCACCGGTTCGGGTCCGTTCGTGAACAGTTCAGGCTGGCGCTCGACCTCGAGCAATGCGGCATGGTCGATGACGGCCCAGAATGGCCGGAACCCCTCTCGCTCGATGCGATGGATCCCGCCTTGCTCGTGCAACGCAAGACAGCTCTGATGCCACTCGTCGAGATCACCCCACCGGTGGTTGTCGCTGAAGATGTCGTGCGCAGCAGCCGGGCCAGTAGCCATGATTCCCTTCGGAGTAGCGTGCTCATCTCATTCCGACTGCGAGGGTCCCACATGACCCGCAGCCCTGCCAAAGCTGCATTACCGACGCTCATCAGCCGACCGCGACCGGGCGGCCTTTGAAGGGTCCGCTGCTGCGTGCGTAGTGTCCTGCCATGGGGAACACAGACAGCTTCGATCCCTTCCGAACGACGCTCCCTCAGCTGATCCACTGGTCGACGACGACCTGGGGCGATCGTCCGGCGATCCGAGATGGCGACATCACGCTGTCGTACACCGAGCTCGGCGAGCAGGTTGACCGCGCCGCCCGAGCGCTCATCGCGTCGGGCGTCGAACCTGACGATGCGGTCGCCGTCTGGGCGCCCAACTGCTGGCAGTGGGTCGTCGCAGGCCTCGCCGCATCGCGCGCCGGTGCCCGTCTCGTCCCCGTGAACACCCGCTTCAAAGGAAACGAAGCCGCCTACGTCCTCGACAAGGCCGGCGTCGTCGTGTTGTTCGTCATCGACGGGTTCCTCGACACCGACTACTCCGGCTCGCTCGCTGACCAAGACGTTCTCTCGCTGCGCGAGGTCATCGACCTACGCACCGACGCGTTCGACGACTTCATGACCCGAGGTAACGACCTCGGGCTGCAGGCACAGGTCGACGAGCGCAGCGCAGCAGTCGGTCACGACGACGTCTCGGTCGTCATGTTCACGTCCGGCACGACAGGCCACCCCAAGGGCGTCATGGTCCGTGGCAGCGCCATTGTCCGCGCGTTCCACAGCTACGGCGAAGTCCTCGATGTGCAGCCGGGTGATCCGTACCTGCTCGTCAATCCGTACTTCCACGCGTTCGGCTACAACAGCGGGATCGTCGTGTGCCTGTTGTTCGGCGCACTCAATCTGCCGGTCGCGATCTACGACCCCGAGACCGTCCTCGAGACGATCCAGCGCGAACGCGTCGCCGTGTTCCCCGGACCGCCCGCGCTCTTCCAAGGCTTGCTGAACCACGCCCGTCTCGATGACTACGACATCTCGTCGCTGCGTTCGTGCGTGACTGGCGCGGCGTCGATTCCGGTCGAGATGATCATCGACATGCGCGACCGGTTGGGCTTCGAGAACATCGTGACCGCCTACGGCATGACCGAGACCTCGGGCATCGCCGCCTACACCCGCCAGGGCGACCCGCCGGAGCTGATCGCCGCGACCTCGGGGTGTGCCATCCCCGACGCCGAACTGCGGATCGTCGACGAAGCCGGCAACGACGTCGAGACCGGCGCCGAGGGCGAGCTACTTGTCCGCGGCTTCCAGGTGACGCCTGGCTATCTCGGCGCACCAGAACAGACGGCCGAAGCGATCGACGCCGACGGTTGGCTGCACACCGGCGACATCGCCGTCATGAACGAGCTCGGCTACATCGACATCACCGACCGCAAGAAGGACATGTTCATCATGGGTGGCTTCAACGCTTACCCCGCCGAGATCGAGCGCACGTTGATGGAGCACCCGTTCGTCGGCATCGTTGCCGTGATCGGTGTTCCCGATGACCGCATGGGCGAAGTCGGCGCCGCGTTCATCGTTCCGTCGCCAGCGGGTGTGCCCGATCCAGGTGAGCTCATCGGTTGGTGCCGCGAGCACATGGCCAACTACAAGGTTCCGCGTCACGTCTGGATCGTCGACGAGTTGCCGCTGACCGCATCGAACAAGGTCCGCAAGCCCGACCTCCGAGCCCAGGCTGCAACCCTGCTCTAATCACGGTCCCTGCTGAGGGCACAATGGGCGAATGGTTCGTCATCCCATGCTCGCCGGGCTCGGCATCGTCATCTTCATCGCCGCCGCCGTCTTTCTTGCCAGCCAGGCGTTCGACTGGACCAACGAGAACACCGACTTCGACGGCCTCGATGCCGTAACCGGTGGGGCTCGCGAACAGGCCCAAGACGAACTCGAAGCGACCATGGCTGAGCGCAACGCCACGCCCGAGCCGACCGCAACCGCCACTCCGGTCGTGTTCGGCGATCAGTTCCCCGAAGTGCTCGCCGTCGAGATCACCCTGGTCAACAACGACAACTGGCGTTTCGACGTCACCCTGTCGAGCCCCTACGACACGCCTGAGCGCTACGCCGACGCATGGCGAGTGCTCGACGACAAGGGCAAAGAACTCGGCATCCGGGTGCTCGCCCATGACCACGCCAGCGAGCAACCATTCACTCGTTCCGAAACGGTCCAAGTTCCGAGGCGGCTGACCACGGTGTTCGTCGAAGGCCGCGACCAAGACAACGGCTGGTCCGGTCAACGATTCGAAGTCGCGATGCCCTAACCCTCATCACGTCGACGACGCCGCCACCTAGGCTCGATCAGTGTCATCTTCCGCGCCCAGTCGTTTCAGCGCGGAAGGAACCAACACCGGAGACTTCGATCGCGGCGACTGGGGGCTGCTGCTCCTGACCTCGCTGATCTGGGGATCCAGCTTCCTCTGGATCGCGATCGGACTCGACGCCTTTCACCCCGGCGTCATCGCGTGCGGACGCATGCTCTTTGGCGCCGCTGTGCTCTGGTGCTTCGAGGCCGCCCGGACACCGGTACCTCGCTCGGCGTGGCCAGCAATCGCCGTTGTCGCCATCGCCGGCAACACGTTCCCGGCCGTGTTCTTCCCCCTCGCGCAGCAGCGGGTCGAATCGTCGGTCGCCGGCATGCTCAACTCGGTCGGGCCGATCCTCACGCTGCTGATCTCGGTCTTTATGCTTCGGAAGTCACCCCCTCGGGCCCAAATCGTTGGCCTCGCGATCGGCATGGTCGGGGCGTTGCTCCTCGGCGTCGCCAACTTGTCCGGCGCCGACGCGCAGCCACTCGGCCTGCTGTTCGTCATCCTCGCCGTCACTGGCTACTCGATCTCGAACAACTTCCTTCCCCGCCTCGCCCAGGCCTACGGCGGTCCCGCAGTCATCGCCCGGGCCATGCTGGCGAGCGCCCTGTTGCTCACCCCATGGGGCATCTACGCCACGACGGAGTCGTCATTTGCATGGGGCTCGTTCGGTGCGCTGATCATCTTGGGCGTACTCGGCACTGGCCTGGCCCGCACGATCTTCGCCATCCTGAACGGCAGGATCGGTGCGCCGCGAAGCTCACTCGTCGGCTATCTCGTTCCGGTCGTCGCGATCCTGCTCGGCGTGATTGTCCGCGGTGAATCGGTCGGCCCGATCGAACTCATCGGCACCGCGCTGATCTTGGTTGGCGCCGCCCTCATCAGCCGCACCGCCCGCTCCGCCTAGCTGCGAGCAAAACCAGGCTTCTACAGCTCCGACGGGGCGCCGCTGTCGAGGTACAGACGCATGAAGCCCGACGTCGTCACGAGTCCGGTGAGTCCATTAATGATGCTCGACACGATCACGTACACGAAGAACGACCCCGCGCCCGGCAACAGGTCGCGAAAGGCGAAATCTCTGACGATGAACGTGTCACCGTTCTGGACGAACACGTCGATGATTACCTCTTGATCGACCGGCTGGCCGAGACCGCCAAGAGCACCGCTGATCATCGAAGACACGATCCCGACGCCGATGCTCAGAAGCAGTACTCGTCCGAGCACGGGCCAGAAGCGGCCCTTTGACACCGAGGCCGATGAGCGGATCACGCTCTCACTCGTCGGTGACGCCACGACGGCCGCCGAGATGAACGACAGCTTCACCGACAAGAACACCGCCAGCGGGATCATCAACAGCACCAGCAAGACGGCAGCGCCGGCCGCTGCTTCGCCTAGCACCACGATGATCACGGCCAAGATCAGGACCACGATCACTGCGCCACCGATCAGCAGGAGTGACACGCCGATGAGACGTGGCAACCGGGTGACGGCTCGACTGAGCGCCTCGGCGATCGACGGCTCGGCCTGCAGATGGGCCCGCTGCATGAAGCGGTTGATGGCGAGCCACACGAACCCCTGTGCGAGCACGATGACCAAGAAGACAATCACGGCACGTATGACAATCGGTGCGACGTCGCCGATGAACTCTTCGCCAACGATGCTGGCGTCGCCGACGATCCAATACAAGCCGCCGAACGTGATCAGGCTGAGCACGAGACTGGCGCCGATCGCCAGAATCAGCGCCGGGATGCCGTAGGCGCCGATCGCTTTAAACGTCGAGTTCAGCCAGTCCCCGATGCCAGGAAGCTTGCCGTCGCCTTCGTGGTAGTTCTCGGTCCAAACCTCGCCGTCCCAGTACCGCAAACGAGCGGGCTGATACGGATCTGGATACCAACCGGGTGCAGCCTGGCCGCCGTCAGTCATGGCGCCGACTGTAGTGGAGGCTCCCGCCTCAGCTCGACGATCAGGCTGGCACGGGGCGGATCGTGTTTCGACCCGCTCGCTTCGCCGAGTACAGCTGGACGTCGGCGGCCGCGAACACTTCGTCAGCGTTCACTGACCGTCCCGTTGCGATACCAATGCTCACCGTCACGCCGTCCGGGATGCCATGTGCACGCCAGTCTTCAACCGCGAAACCGGCCTGGACTCGCCGGGCGATCACATGGGCTACAGCGAGGGACTCGGCATTGAGCACGATGACGAACTCGTCGCCGCCGTAGCGGAAAATCTGATCGATCGGACGCAGCGCCTGAGCAAGGATGCGGCCCGCAACCGTGATCACTCGGTCACCCGTGGTGTGCCCGTTCTCGTCATTGATCGCCTTGAAGCTGTCGACGTCGAGCATGATCATCGCGCAGTTGCCAGAGCTCTCACGGAGGCTGTCCAGGCACAGGTCGAAGCCGCGCCGGTTACCGACACCTGACAGCTCGTCAACACGTACGAGCTCGGCAAGCCGTGAGCTGTTGTCCAATAGGCCGCGCCGGGCCCGCTCTAACTCGGCTCGATCCGCGATCTGACGGATTAGTGCGTCGGGTAGTTGGTTCGATTGGTAGGCCGCGAACGTGATGGCTTCGCGAAGATCAGCGAGCGCGGCGGTGAAATTGCCTCGGCGCTCGTTCAACTCTGCACGCCACCGCAGACCGACGAGGCGCCGGTACGGCACCATCGACCGCAGGCCATCTTCGTCACCGAGCATCCGATCGATGAGCGCTTCGGCCCGATCCAGATCGCCGCGAGCAAGCGCAATCGGCGTCTCGGCCATCGCCAAGTAGCGACTGAACAGACCGTCCCACGCGCCACTGATCGCATCGAGGTCGCCCCATGCTTCGGCCGCAGCATCAAGGTCGCCTTCGGCCTGGGCCACAAAGCAGAGCGTCGCATGCCCGAACACCTGCATCTCGGGCTCGCCTTCGAGCATGAGCACTTCGCTCATCACGCCGCGGATCAAGGCGATGCGTCGTTGCTGAAGCTCCGACGACGCAGGCAGGACGCCCACGGTGTCGGCTCCGACGATGGTGAAGGCCAGGTTTAGGCAGCTCACAATAAGCAGTCGCGTGCGGTTGAGGGCCTCTTCGTCGAGGCAGTCACGCACGGCTACTTCGAGGTAGTCGCTGGCGAGCGGATACGCGCCGAGTGCGAGCAAGGCGACGCCAAAGTTCAAGGCCACGCGGCCCCCAATGGGTTCCTCAGATTCGCCGACTAACGCCAAGAGGTCGAGACACCGGTCGAGGCAGAGCCGCACATCGCCCATCGAAGCGTGCAGGCCGGCGGACATGCCCAATGCAACGCGTTCGACCGTGTCTGTCCCGGTGTCAGCCGATCGAAGGAGTTGAATGGCCTCGTCGAGCCAACCGGCGAGCGTCTGTGACGGTGCCGACGCCTGCGAAGCGACCGCAAGCGCGACGAGCAGTTGACCCCGATCATGTCCCGAGAGCTCGGCGTCTTCGAGCACCTTCTCGAACTCCGGCTGCAGGATCGAGGCGTCCGGTAGTTTCTTCGCTCGCGTGACCAGCTCGCGCGCGACGTGCGAATCGAACCGAGCCATACGCGAACGATACCCACAGCGACCTGAGGGTTCGAGGTTGTGCGGCCAGAGGGCCTACCTTGACCTGTCGGCTCGGTTTCGCTCATGTCCTGGTTCGATTGCTGAACCCTGGCCACCGGCTCATGTCACGGGCAGCAGTAGGCAATATGGGCCAGAGCGCGCCATTTGGGCGATAGAACGATCGGGTGACTTCCTCGGTGGTGAAGCCAGAATCCAACCCGCTCGGTCTGACCTTCACGAATCGCTTCACGCGAGATCTACCGGCCGACCCAATCGCCGAGAACACGCGTCGACAAGTCCATAGCGCGTGCTTCAGTCGCGTCGATCCGACCCCGACCGCGGCACCCCAGCTCATCGCCCATAGCCACGAAGTCGCCGAACTCCTGGGAATCTCCGCCGACGATGTCGCGTCCGAAGCGTTCGCCGAGATGTTCAACGGCAACCTCGTGACCGGCGACATGGATCCCTACGCCATGTGTTACGGCGGTCATCAGTTCGGCAACTGGGCTGGCCAGCTCGGCGACGGTCGAGCCATCGCGCTTGGCGAAGTGCTTGCCGCCGATGGCAGCCACCAGACGCTCCAGCTCAAGGGCTCGGGACCGACGCCGTACTCCCGAGGCGCCGACGGCCGCGCCGTGCTGCGCTCATCGATCCGAGAGTTCCTGTGCTCCGAGGCGATGTTCCATCTCGGCGTGCCGACCACCCGTGCCCTCAGCCTGACGCTGTCCGGCGACGAGGTCATGCGCGACATGTTCTACGACGGTCGTTCGGCATTCGAGCATGGCGCTGTCGTCTGCCGAGTTGCGCCGTCGTTCCTGCGCTTCGGCAGCTTCCAGTTGTTCCCCGCACGCGGCGATGCCGACACCCTCCGCACGCTCGTCGAGTGGACGATCCGGACCGACTTCGCTCACCTCGATGCTCCGGCAGACGGACCGATCCCGAACGAAACGATCACCGAGTGGTTCGCCGAAGTCTGTCGCACCACCGCCGACCTGATGGTGCACTGGATGCGCGTCGGGTTCGTGCACGGCGTGATGAACACCGACAACCTCTCGATCCTCGGGCTGACGATTGACTACGGGCCCTACGGCTGGCTCGAAGGTTTCGACCCCGAGTGGACGCCGAACACAACCGACGCAGGCCGCCGCCGCTATCGCTACGGAAACCAGCCGTCGATCGCCCACTGGAACCTGGTGCAACTCGCCAACGCGATTGCCCCGCTCTATGCACCTGACGAAGAGTCGGGGCTGTCCGACGAAGAGCTCGAAGCTGCGTTCCGCGAACAGGTCGCCCCGCTGCAAGGCGCCGTCGACTCATTCGCCACGCGCTTCGACGCCGGTTGGAACGAGATGATGGCCGAGCGCCTCGGGTTCGTCGCGCTGGCCGACGGCGACAACGAGCTGTTCGGTGAACTCGGCCGAGTGCTCCAACTCGTCGAGACCGACATGACGATCTTCCACCGCCGCCTCGCCGACGTCGATGCAGCCGACGCGGCGACGCTCGATGACGTCTCGCTGGTCGAGCCCATCAGCGACGCCTGGTATGTGAAGCCGAGCGACGAGCAGCTCAGCGAGGTGGCCACCTGGCTGCGCAGCTGGGCAGCGCGAGTCGTTGCCGACGAGCGGGCCGACGGTGATCGAGCCGCTGAACGCATTGCGCAGATGCACGCCATCAACCCCAAGTACGTGTTGCGGAACTGGATGGCTCAACTCGCCATCGATCGTTCCGATGCTGGAGACCACGAAGGCGTGACCGAACTGCTCGAACTGCTGCGCCGCCCCTACGACGAACAGCCCGAACGCGAAGATCAGTTCTTCGTCAAACGACCCGAATGGGCACGGGAGCGCGCTGGCTGCTCAATGCTCAGCTGCAGCTCATGAGCGACATCTTCGAAGAAGCCGAACGGCGACGCACGTTTGCGATCATCTCGCACCCCGATGCGGGCAAGACCACGCTCACCGAGAAGTTCCTTCTCTACTCCGGTGTGCTGACAGCCGGCGCCGGCTCAGTGACCGCACGCCGAGGCGGCCGATCCACGTCGAGCGACTGGATGGAGATCGAGCAGAAGCGCGGCATCTCGATCAGCTCGACCGTCATGCGGTTCCCGTACCGGGACTGCCTGCTGAACCTGCTCGATACGCCTGGCCACAAGGACTTCTCCGAGGACACGTTCCGAGTCCTCGCTGCCACCGACGCCGCGATCATGGTGCTCGACGCCGCCAAGGGCATCGAGCCCCAGACCCGCCGGCTGTTCGAGGTCTGCCGCGAACGCGACGTGCCGATCGTGACGTTCATCAACAAGTGGGACCGCCCGGGCCGCGACCCGTTCGACCTGCTCGATGAGATCGAACGTGACCTCGTTCTTGAGCCGACGCCGATCACCTGGCCCGTCGGCGAGTCGACCAGCTTCGCGGGTGTCATCGACCGGGTCCGCGACGAATACGTCGAGTTCTCGCGCGTTGCGCACGGCTCGACCATCGCTCCCGAAGAGATCCACGCGCTCGACTCACCCGAGCTGGTCGAGAACGAGCTCGCCGCCGAAGCACTCGAAGGCGTCGAACTGCTCGACGGCGTCGACCGCATCTTTGATCGCAAGAAGTTCGAAGCTGGCGACCTGTCACCGGTCTTCTTCGGCTCGGCACTCACCAACTTCGGTGTGGGTCGACTGCTCGATGCCATCGTCGACCTGGTGCCGTCGCCGCCGCCGCGCACCGACATCGACGACGTGCCTCGCCCGATCGACGCGCCGTTCGCTGGCCACGTGTTTAAGGTCCAGGCCAACACCGACAAGAACCACCGAGATCGCATCGCGTTCCTGCGCGTCGCTTCAGGCCGGTTCGAGCGCGGTATGACGATCACCCACGGCCCGTCGCAGCGCCAAGTGACGACCAAGTACGTGCACTCGGTGCAGGGTCAAGATCGCGAGACGGTCGACGAGGCCTTCCCCGGCGACGTCATCGGCTTGGTCAACGCCAACGGTTTCCGCCCCGGCGATGCCGTCTATGTCGATGAGCCTGTCGAGTGGCGCCCGATGCCTGCCTTTGCGCCGACGCATTTCATGGTCGCCCGAGTGCTCGACACCGGCAAGTTCAAGCAGTTCCGTTCCGGCATCGCCCAGCTCGACGAAGAGGGCGTGGTGCAGGTGCTCCGCATCCCCGACGTCGGCGACCAAGCGCCGATCTTCGCCGCCGTTGGCCCGCTTCAGTTCGAAGTGGCCCGGACCCGCTTGGAGAACGAGTTCAACGCACCGGTCGAACTCGGTGGCACAAGCTGGTCGGTCGCCCGAGCGACCGACGAAGCATCGCTTCCGGCGCTGAAGGGCCTGCGCGGCGTGCAGGTCGTCGAGCGATCCGACGGCAGCCACTGGGTGCTGTTCGAGTCGGCGTTCCGTGTGCGTCAGGTGTCCGAGGACAAGCCTGACGTCACCCTCGAACGATTGATGGCCGACGAGGCCGTCGACTCCTTCGGCCGCCGCGTCTGATTACGGCGGACTACTCAGCAGGAAGCTCGACTTCGCTAGGACCGCACGCTCGGAACGTTGAACCAAGCGTTTGCGAGCCCGCGAGCAAAGGCGTACTACTCAGCCAGTGGTGTTGATGCGCTCGGGTTCGATCGTGAGAATCCAGCGGTGATCGTCGGGTCCGTCGCTTGGCGGACCGGCCGCCCCGTACTGGGCTCGCACTCGCCCGACGAAGGCCTTGTCCGGATCGGGGTCGAACCGCACGCGGCCTCGTACCTCGATCGTCGTTCCCATGTGGAGCGGGTCCATGAGGAAGAACGTGCACGCCGAATCGGCTCGCAAGTTCCGGTACTTCTTGCGGTGTTCGAGCAGCGAGAAGCGGATCGCTCCCTCGTCGTACAAGAACCACATCCCTGTCGATTGCGGCAGCCCGCTCGGCGCGAGCGTCGTGATGACACAGCCGAGCGGCCGACTCACGAGATCGACATGGCTAGCCGGGATGGGTTGGGTGCTCATGACATCGTCAATCCGCCGGATACCGACAAGGTCTGGCCGGTCACGAACCCGGCAGCTTCGGACGTGAAGTAGACGACCGCTGATGCGATCTCGGCCGGCTGACCAACCCGCTTCATCGGCACGGCTCGGGCCATCGCGCCGATGACCTTTTCGCCGTTGTCGCTCGCGTCGACAATCGCATCGAGCAGCGGCGTGTCGGTCGGACCCGGGCACACGACGTTTGCAGTCACGCCCTTGCGGGCCATCTCGCGAGCGATCGTCTTGGTAAACGAGATCACGCCGCCCTTGGCCCCGGAGTAGACGGCTTCGAGCGAGCTACCGACCCGGGCTGCGTCGGAGCTGATGTTCACGATCCGTCCCCATCCAGCCTCGACCATTGCCGGCAGGCAGGCATGTGCTGTGCGCAACGTGCCCTTGAAGTTGATCTCGATGACGCGATCCCAGAAGTCCTCGTCGGTGTCGAGGAACGGCATCAGCTCATCCCAGCCAGCACAGTTGACGAGGATCTCAACCGGGCCGAGTTCATCGACCGTCTGCAGCATGGCGTCGTGTACTGAGTCGGTGCTCGTGACATCGATCGGTACCGCAATCGCTTCGCCGCCAGCATCGGTGATCGCCGCGACGGTTTCGGCGGCGCCGTCAGCATTGAGGTCAGCCACGGCGACCCGGCGTCCTTCGTTTGCCAGCGCGAGGCAGATCTCGCGGCCGATGCCGCTCGCTCCCCCGGTGACCAGTGCGACTCGTGTCATCGCTCAGCCTGCCCGGACCGCGGCAGCGACTTCGCCCCACTTGCCCAACACGTCGGGGTCGTTGCGCATCTGCTGCTCGCCCAGGTACATGACGACCCGTTCGGCCATGCCCGAGTAGCGCTCGATGAGCCGGTCGGCCATGTCGTCCCACGTGGCGACGAGGGCGTAGTGCTCGAGCATTTCCTCGGTGATGAGCTCGCCCATCGTGTCGAGCTCACCGGCCTTCATCTTCTCGCGGATCTTGCTGGTCGTTCCGCCGAAGCCCAGGTCGTCGAACTGGAAGGCGTAGTTCGGTGTGCTGCCGTAGAAGGCGATCTGGCGTCGAGCTCGCTCGACCAAGGGGGCCCGTTCTTCAGGCGTGTCGCCGGGGCACGCAAACACTGGGATGATGAGATCGACGTCGTCGGTGCTGCGGTTGCCAAGGGCGGCACCCTCGGCGACGGCGGGCAGCAGTCGGTTCTCGATGTAGTGCATGGAGTGCAGCGGGTGCACGTGGATGCCGTCGGCGACCTCGCCAGCGACCTTGGTCATGAGCGGGCCGACGGCGCTGATGTCGAGCTTCATCTCGTGCTCGTGCGGCTTGGGCGACCAGTCACGTGGGAGGAGGTTCAGGTTGTAGAAGTCGCCCTCGTGTTCGAGGCGCTCGTCGCGGTTGAAGGCGCGCCAGCACGCCTTGACGGCAAGGGCGTAGTCACGCAGCCGAGCTGCGGGCCGGTCGAACTCGGCCGAGTAGCGCCGGGTGATGTGGGCCTTGACCTGGCTACCCAATCCCAGGCGGAACCGGCCGCCGGTGTTGTCGACGATCTCGTACGCGGTTGCGGCGGAGATCATCGGGCTACGGGGAAACGCCACCGCGATACCCGTCGTGAAGTAGAGCTCGGGCGCAGCGGTCGCGGCGGCAGCAATCTGCATCCATGGCACTTGGCTGGTCTCGGTCCAGAGCATGCCGGAGAACCCGGCGCCTTGGAGTTTCACCGCGAGGTCGGCGCTGTCGGACCAGCTCGACGCGCCCGTCATCAAGTCAATATGCACGACTCGACACTAGACCGGCCGGTTTCGCAGACCCGAAGGGGGCCAGGGCTCGAGCGGGTTAGAAGCGAGCGCGACGGTCGGAGACTCGGGCCATCGCCATGAGGCCTGCGCCTACAACCAGCAGCAGCTGAGCGACGGTCAACGGCAGTCGATCCGCACCGGTGCGAGCGAGACCAGGACCGTCGTTCGAGTCGCCGGATGCATCGGCATCAGCAGCGTCATCGCCGTCGGCCGCATCGTCGCCAGCGTCTTCTTCTTCGTCAGCATCGGCGGCGTCGTCGAAGAGGTTGACTTCGAAGTCGCAGCCGCCGGGCACGGTCGGGCCATCACCCGGCGTTGCTTCGCCAGCTTCGATGACAACCCAGTCGCCCTGCTCGTCGATGCCGAAGGCCAGATCATCGTCAAGCTCAGGCCATGAGTTCAGTGAGGCGGCGACGTTGCCGTCGAGGTCGGTCAGGATCAGCGGTTCGCCGCCGACGCCGAGCTTGAAGTTCGTGTGCAGTTCTTCGTCGGGGCCGCCGCGGTCGCCTTCGTCGGCCCAGAACAGCAGGAACTCGCCTGGCTCGATCTCGACGCCGTCGGGCACGGCCCACGTGTCGTTGGCGTCCTCGAACTCCCAGCCAGAGAGGTCGATGGTCTCGTCGCCCAGGTTCGTCAGTTCGAACCAGTCGACGAACTCGCCGTCTTCGTCTTCGATCGTCGACTCGTTGTCGGCCATCAGTTCGGTGATGGCGATGCAGGTGCCGGTGATGATGAAGTCGCCGGTGGGCTCTTCGGCCGGTGCGCCGCCTTGGGTGGCGAACTCGCCATCGACGAGTCGGTAGACCTGGTCGTCGTCGAGTTCGGGGAAGCTGACCTCGTTGACGGGGCACGAAGACGAGGAGCCGATTGTGAGGGTCTCGCCGTCGCCGCTCAGCTTGAAGTTCGTGTGCGCAACTTCGGTGGCCGATCCACGATCCTTGCCCGAAGCGAAGATGGTGAGCGTCTCACCGGCGTCGATGAACACGCCCTCGGGCACGATCCAGACGGCGTCGTTGTCGGTGACGACCCAGTCGCCAAGCTCAATGAGCTCGTCGGTCGTGTTCGTAAGTTCGAACCAGTCCTCGAAGTCGCCGTCGTCATCGGCCAAGAACGTGTCGTTGCGAGACATAAGCGCACTGAACACGACCACGCCAGGATCGGCGCATGGTGCGACGCGATCGCCCGGCGACACGATGACTCGGGCGCCGTTGGCGTCGAAGCCGTAGGCCTCGTCGGTGTTGAGCTCGGGGTAGGTCACTCGTTCGACGATGCAGGTGCTCGGCTCGGCCAGCGTCACGGTCTCGCCGCTCGTCGAGAGACGGAAGCTCGTGTGGTACTCGCCCTCGGGTCCGGGGAAGTCCTCGTCGGTCACGAGGCCCTTGCCGCTTGCGAACACGATGATCTTCTCGCCCGGATCGATCGAGGCGCCGAGTGGGAACGACCAAGTGTCATGGTCGTCGCTCAGCTTCCAGAGCGTGAGGTCAATCGCGAAGAGGCCGGTGTTCTCGAGCTCGATGAAGTCGGGGTCGTCGCCATCACCGTCGAGGACGATGCCGCTGTTGCTGGCAACGATGCGGCTCATGCGCAGACCGGAGCTGCCGGATGAGAAGCACTCAGGGATCGGCGAGAACGTCTGCGCGCCGTTGCGGAAGCCTTGGGTGAACTGCGGGTAGGCGAAGCGGCCGAGGCTGCCATCGGCCGTGCGCCCGAATGATTCGTTCTCGAACTGCTGGCCGAAGCTGATCGAGTCAACGACACAGCCAACTGCGTCGGTCAGCGTGACGCTGTCACCACCGCCGCCGAGACGGAAGTCGGTGTGGAGCTCACCAGCGGGACCGGGGAAGTCGGGATCGTCTTCGTCGCCCTTGTCGCTCGCCCAGACGACGAGGTAACCGTCGGCTTCGATCGTCGTACCCGCCGGGAAGTCCCAACCCGACGAGTCTTCGTCGGCGATCGACCACCCGGTCAGGTCGACGTCGGTAGCACCAGGGTTGTAGAGCTCGATCCAGTCAGGAGTGTCGCCGTCGCCGTCGACATGCCAGTCGTTGCGAGCCAGGACCTCGTTGACATAGATGAGGCTTGCGCACTCGCCCGGAACCGGCGTAGCCGTCGGTGTCGGTGCGGGCGTCGAGGTTGGTGCCGGGGTTGGCGTCGCGGTCGGAAGCGGTGTTGCGGTCGGAACCGGCGTCGCCGTCGCCGTGGGTTCTGGTGCAGGCGTCGGCGTTGCGGTCGGTTCCGGCGTCGGCGTCGACGTTGGTCCGCCCGGCGTTGGCGTCGCTTCGGGGGTGGCGGTCGGTTCCGGCGTCGGCGTCGCCGTGGGCTCAGGCGTTGGCGTCGCGGTTGCCTCTGGGGTCGGCGTTGGCGTGGCGGTCGGGATCGCGCAGATCGGGGTGCTCTGACCGGGGTTCAGTGCGTCGGGGCTGACCGACGCTCCGGTGGTCACCACATAGCTGTCGTCAGCCTGGCGGGAGAACGACTGGTCGGCCTCGAGCGCGTCGGCGGTGATGAGCGCAATCAAGAAGCCCTGATCGTCGATGAGCGAGAGCGGCTCGCCCATGCTCGCAATCCGGAAGTTCGTGTGCAGCTGCCCAGCTGGACCGGGGAACGCTGGATTGGTTACGTCGCCCTTGTCGCTGGCCCAGATAAGGAGCGTCTCGCCGGTGGCGATATCGGTGCCGGCGGGGAAATCCCAGCCATCTTCAGAGTCGGCGACTCGCCAACCCGTCAGGTCGATGGTCTCGCAGGTCGGGTTGAAGAGCTCGAACCAGTCTTCGAAGTCACCGTCGCCGTCGGCGATCGTCGTGTCATTCGAGGCCATGATCTCGTTGATCACAAGGCTCGGCGTACCCGGAGGTGGCGGCGGGGTCGGGGTCGGCGTGGGCGCAATGACCGAGTTCGCCGCCAGCGGCGTGATGTCTGCGGTCTCGCGCACGGCGAAACCACCGGCGCCATCGGTGCCGTAGCTCTGGTCCGTGAGGATCGCCGGATAGGTGACGCTGTCTTCGATCGAGAAGTTGTTGTTGATCAGCGTGACGGTCTCGCCACCGGAGCTCAGCTTGAAGTTCGTGTGCAGCTCGTCCGCAGGACCGGGGAAGCCGGGCTCGCCGGGCGTGCCCTTATCACTGGCGAAGATGATCAAGTAGCCGTTGGCCGGAATCGAGTTGCCAGCGGGGATCGGCCAGCCGATGCCCGCATCGTCGGCAATCTGCCAGCCGCCGATGTCGACCGGCACGTTGTTTGGGTTATAAAGCTCGACCCAGTCGGTGAAGTCGCCGTCGCCGTCAGCAAAGACCTGCGTGTTGCTCGCCACGATCTCGTTGATGACGACCGAGCTTCCTTGGGCGCCTGAAGACGGCATCAACCAGAGGCCGACCGCGACCGCGATTGCCAGCGCGGCGAGCGCACGCAAGATCTGCGGTTTTTGAGTGGTGGTGGCCACAGCTTCTCCCAAGGGCACGCGACTCGGTTGGACCGAGTCGCGGCGCCCCATGGTAGGGCGCGCGACACCCGCGCGAGCAGACCGCCCGGTCGAACGTCCCCCTCGACGCATTCCGGCCGGATGGGAGCCGTTCAGCTGTTCCGCAGGCGTAGGTCGCCAAAGAGTGAAAACCGGCGCACGCGAACCCGCATCGCGGAGCTTCCGGCACCCGGTTCGATGCGGTCGGAGAAGTCGCCAAAGACGGCGAATCCGCCCGCGTCGACCTGGGCATCAGGCGGGACAACGATGGTGACATCGCCGAACACCGAGAACGCCAGAATGTCGACCGAGTCTCGCTCCCTCACGTCGAGCTCAGTGTCGCCAAAGAACGTGACGCCCGTCGCTCAATCGCGTTTCGGGCGAACCCGGTTCTGTGCTGTCCGCCGTTCCACCGTCATCCATACCCCT
>CAZEMU010000050.1:25214-27130 GCA_964513315.1 uncultured Acidimicrobiaceae bacterium
TTTCGGGCGAACCCGGTTCTGTGCTGTCCGCCGTTCCACCGTCATCCATACCCCTGACCGTAGCAATGCGAGTTCGATGGGTATCTGCCGAGGACCGACCGCTAGCTTGGTCAGCCGGAGGTATGCCATGACTGACACCGATCTCGACGCCTTTCGCACTCGCTGCCGCGAGTTCCTCGAGGAGAACGCTTCTCCCCTGCATCTCAATGGGCCTGACCCGCGAGATGACCAGACGGTTGCCCACTCGCAGGCATTCCTGAAGAAGCTGGCCGATGCGGGCCTCGGCGGCCTCACCTACGGGACCGAGTACGGCGGCGCTGGTCTCAGCAAGGCCGAGGAACGCATCTGGCGCGAAGAGTACGCCCACTTCCCGGACTGCAGCGGCGCCTTCACCATCAGCCACGGCATGTGCTTGCCGATGATGAACGAGTTCGGCAGCGAAGAGCAGAAGAAGCAGTTCATGCCTCGCATGATCAGCGGCGAAGACATGTGGTGCCAGATGTTCTCCGAGCCTGGCGCCGGTAGCGATGTCGCCAGCCTCCAGACCAAGGCCGTCAAGGACGGCGACCAGTGGATCATCAACGGCCAAAAGGTGTGGACCACGCTCGCCCACCACTCGAACTACGGCCTGCTCGTCGCCCGCACCGACCCCGAGATGGTCAAGCACGCGGGTCTGTCGATGTTCATGATCGACATGCGCGACCCGGCCGTCGAGATCCGCCCGATCCACCAAATCGACGGCGGCATGCACTTCAACGAGATCTTCTTCACCGACCTGGCGATCCCGGCCGACTGGCTCGTCGGCGAATACAACGCGGGCTGGAAGCAAGCGACCGCCATGCTCATGTACGAGCGCGTCGCGATCGGCACCGGCTCCAAGAGCGGCATCACCACGCCGATGTTCAACCGCATCAAGCGCGAAGCCACCAAGCTCGGCACGATCCAGGACCCGATCGTGCGCGACAAGATGATGCAGATCTACAGCCAAGAGGTCACCAAGTCGCTGGTGTCCATGCGCACCCGCGCCGAGATGAAGGCCGGCAAGGCTCCCGGGCCGGGCGGCTCGCTCGGCAAGCTGCACGGCTCCAACATTGGCTGGATGACCCGCGAGTTCCTGCACGAGATGGTCGGCCCCCAGGTCATGGCCTACCAGCAGGGCGACGAGCACGCCGAGGAATGGTCCAAGTACCCGCTGCGCGCCTTCATGGGTTCGATCGCCGGTGGCACCGACGAAATTCAGCGCAACATCATCGGCGACCGCGTCTTGGGGCTGCCCCGCGATGTGTCGGTCGACAAGGGTGTGCCGTTCAACGAACTCAAGGTCGGCACGATCAGCGAGTAACGATCATGGCTCGCTTTATCACCGCCGAACTGGCACCGATCGACAACTACAAACTGATGACCGGTCTGGTCGTACCCCGCCCCATCGGGTGGGTTGGCTCGTGGTCGGGAACTGGCGACGAGCGGACGGCCAACCTGGCTCCGTACTCCTTCTTCAACGCGGTCAGCGGCAACCCGCCAACGATCATCGTGTCGAGTGGCGTGCGGCCTGGTCGCAAGGACACGCACGCCAATCTCGAGGACCGGGGCGAGTTCACGGTCAACATCGTCACCGAAGCGCTCGGTCCGGCGATGAACCACAGCGCGGCCGAGCTTCCGGCCGGCGAGAGCGAGTTCGACCTCACCGGCTTGACCGTGGCCGAAGCGACGATGGTCGACGCGCCGATGGTGGCCGAGTCACCAGCGGTATTCGAGTGCCGAGTCACGAACCGAGTCGAGGTCGGCCCGGATGGCGGACCACCGTCGAACATCGTGTTCTTCGGACGCGTCGAGGTCATCCACGTCGACGACGAGATGCTCGACGGCACCCGAATCCGTCACGACCTGTTGCGTCCGATCGGCCGCCTCGCCGGCAA
>CAZEMU010000050.1:27230-28507 GCA_964513315.1 uncultured Acidimicrobiaceae bacterium
ACGGCACCCGAATCCGTCACGACCTGTTGCGTCCGATCGGCCGCCTCGCCGGCAACGGCTACAACACCGTCGCCGACACGATGTACGACCTAATCCGCCCCGACCGCTAGTCGTCCGCCGTTGCTGCGGACGTAGCGAAATCTGAGCGGTTTTGACGCGCAGCGCGTGAGAAACGTTCAGATTTGCGGGAGGAGTGTGTCACCTCAGATGCGGCCGGCGGCTTTGGCTGCTTCTTCGGCTGCGGTGAGTTGGCCGTCGACGATGGCCAGACCGGCGTCCCAGAAGCCAGGGTCGCCTAGGTCGCAGTCGACGATCGCACCGAGTTCTTCGGGACTCTTGGAACCGCCAGCACGCAGCAAGTCGAGGTACATCGGCACGAAGGCATCGCCGCGCTCGGCGTAGCGGGCATAGACCGACAGCGCGAGAAGCTGCCCATAGGCATACGCGTAGACGTAGCCAGGGGTGCCGATGAAGTGCGGGATGTAGCTCCACCACGACTTGTAGCCGTTGGTGATCTCCACCGAGTCGCCCATCATGTCGGTCTGAGTCTGGGCCCAAAGTTCGCCGAAGCGATCGGTCGAGAGTTCGCCGACGTCGCGACGCTCGGTATGCACGGCGTCTTCGAACCGGTTCATGGCGATCTGGCGGAAGACGGTGGCGATCGAGTCATCGAGGGTCGAGGCCAGGAGTGCGAACCGCTCGTTGGGGTCGTCGATCATCGACAGCAGACGGTTGTTGGTGACAGTCTCGCCGAACACCGACGCGGTCTCGGCAAGCGTGAGCGGTGTGGCCATCTGGAAGATGCCCTGGTCGCGGGACAGATAGGCGTGCACACCGTGGCCGAGCTCGTGGGCAAGGGTGAGCACATCTCGAGTGCGTCCGGTCCAGTTGAGGAACACATAGGGGTGATCGGTCGGCACCGAGTAGGCACAAAACGCACCCGGCCGCTTGCCGGGGCGGGTGGGCGCGTCGATCCACGACTCGTCAATGAACCGGTCCACGATGCCCGCAAGTTCGTCGCTGAACGAGGCGTATGCATCGCGAACGATGCCAGTCGCCTGGTTCCAACCCATCTGCTCGTCGCTGTCCGCGACCGAGGCCATGCGGTCGTAGTCGGCCAGTCGGTCGACGCCGAGGGCCTTGGCCTTGAGCGTGTACCAGCGTTGCGGAATGTCGTAGCGGCCGACGACCGCATCGACGAGTGCCTGCACCGACGCATCGGTTGCCTCGTTGGAGAGGTTGCGTGACGACACCCACGTCGGGAACGAACGGAGGCG
>CAZEMU010000051.1:0-28286 GCA_964513315.1 uncultured Acidimicrobiaceae bacterium
CGGTCGAGCATGCACGCCGACCATTCGCGTTGCAGCTCGGTGATGCGTGGGTCGGCGTCGATCCGGTCGTCGAGTTCGCCGAACGCGGCGGCCAGGTCGTCGAGAACATCGAGGTCGCCACGAACAGCTTCTTGGGCCTCGAGACGACAGCCCCCGGTGGCTTGGCGGCCGCGTCCAGGGGGCAGCACTTCGCCGGTCTCGGGGTCGATGAGCTGGCCCTGTTCGTTGCGTTCGGGCGGCTGGCCACGCAGGGCGAACTGCCACGCGTCGCGCTCGCCCTCGCTGAGGGTTTCGAGGTGGTCGTCGTTCGGGTCGGTCGTCTCGGTGAGGTCGATGTCGCCTTCGAAGATCGCGTCGAAGCGAGTCGAGATGCCGAATCCTTCGGTCGCGGCATAGTCGGCGTCGGAGATTCCCTGGTTGGCGGTTGCTTGGAAGAAGCGGAGCCCGTCGTCGTCGGTCTCGGGGACATAGGTGAAGCCCTGGGCTTGCATGCAGGCTTGGACTTCGAGCTCGATGAGCTGTTGTTGCTCGGCGAGGGCGTCGGTGTCGCCGCCAGCCAGTGCGCCTGCGCCTCCCCCGCCGCCAGCGCCGCGTCGAACTGCAACGGCGGCTGCGCCGAGGTAGCCCTCAAGCGTGTCGGGTTGGTCGCCACTCGCGGAGCTATCGCTACCGGAGGACTCGCTGTTGGACGCCTCGCTCGTCGCGGTCGAGGACGGCTGGTTCGTGGCCGCATCGGTCTCTGCAGCTGTGGTCGTTGAGGTGTCCTCAGTGCCGCCGCACGCCGATGCGAGCAAGGCGATCGCGGCGAGCATCGCAGCGAGCGAGGCGGTAGCCCGGCGCCGAGGCTGGGGCGAGAACGTACGCGTCATGGTCGTACTGTTCCAGCTGTTGGTAAGAGCTCCGTAAGCATCTGCGGAATTCTCGCCCGCAGCCGTTGCCCAGGACGGGCATGGTTCAGGATCAAGCGGTCGGTGCTGCCGCGGGGCGCTGACCGGCGGGAAAGGTCGCAGCAAGCTCTTCATCGGTCGGGGTGCGGTCCTTCTGCGCCTCTTCGGGGAGCAGCAGCTGGATCTTCTTCATGAGTTTCTCGGTGGCGGGCCGAGGCTTCGACCGCTTGGTGACCTTGTACGGCTCGCCGACGTTCAACGAGACCTGCGGCCGGCCGCCAAACACGCCCACCGACGGCATGCGCTGGTTGCGCGGCCAGACCTGCTCGGTGCCCCAGATGCCGACGGGCAGCAGCGGTGCGCCGGTTTGTTGGGCGAGGCGCACGGCGCCGGTGAAGCCACGCAGCTTCGCCTTGAAGAAGTCTTCGCCCCGGGGAATGGTGCCTTGGGGCAAGATCACGACGGCCTCGCCACCGCTGAGCGCGTCGGCGGCAGCATCAAGCGGCTGACAACTACCGGAACCTCGATCGACCGAGATCGTGCCGAGCGCGGCGGTCAGCTGTCCGACGACGGGCGCCTCGAGCACTTGCTTCTTGGCGAGGAATCGGAAGGGCCGGTTGGCGGCTGCGGCGAGGTAGCCGAGGGCGAGCGGATCGAAGTAGCTGCGGTGGTTCGGGGCGATGATGACCGGGCCATCGGGGAGGTTGTCGACGCCGCGGAGCTCGATGTCGGCGAAGATGCTCAGCCGAGGATCGAGCCATGGAAAGGCAAGTTCTTGGCCTTCGAGCCCCGCCACGGCCGGGACGCCGTCAGGCCGGTCGAAGTCTCGTACCGCCCAGCGCTTCGCCCGAGCGGCGGCGAGCATGCGAATGTCGGGGTTCACGGCGACGGGGTTTCCGACGAGTTCCAAGAGCGGCACGTCGTAGAAGCTGTCGCTGTAGGCCCAGCTGGCGGTCAGGTCGACGGCGTTCTGCCCCGCCCATTCGGCGACGGCAGCGGCCTTGTCTTGACCCCAGAGGTAGGTGCCATCGATTGTCCCGTCGTACACGCCGTGCACGGCCCGGTAGCGGGTCGAGATGACCGTGTCGAAGCCGAGCGCGGCCGCAAGCGGGGCAACGAGGTCATGGGGCGAGGTCGTGGCCAGCACCAGAAGCGTTCCGTCGGCTTTGTGCTTCTCGATCTCGACCCGGGCATGCGGCAGCACCCGCCCAATCAGAACGTCGGCGCCCAGAAGTGCGGCCGCTTCGACATCGGCGACCTTGCGCCCGGCAAACAGGCGAGCGGATTGTCGGGCCAGACGCATCGAGACCGGGTCTTCGCCGAACTTCTCATAGATCTTGAACAGCAAGGATTGGCCCGGCACGCTCGGGGTCGAGACGCCGACATCGGACAGTTTTGCGCCGAAGACCTCGGCGCTCGACCCGGCGATCAAGGTGCGGTCGAGGTCGAAGATCGCAGCGGTCGCCATGGGGCGATCCTAGATCAGGCCGATCCGACCTGCGGTCCCTTGCCGATGCCACCTCGCTCGGCGAGATCACGGGAAAAAGGAAGAAGGAGCTGGTTCTCTGAACCAACTCCTTCGTAGCTCTGAATCTCGTTGGGGGGAAGCGAGACTCGTTGCTTGATTGCTAGTCGACTTCGTTGGGGGGAAACGATTGCCGTAGCAAGATGTGCTTAGTGTTAAACACAGGCACCCGATTGTCCAACAGTTCGATTCGATAGCGTCTATCGCTTTTTGCGATACCGTAACCTGTTCGCATTCTCCCGAAGAGAACACCCGACGGGAAACACGGAAATCAAGGGAAACAGAGGTCGGCATGGATGTCCGCCAACTTGAAGCGTTCCTCGCCGTGGTCGATCACGGCTCGTTTTCAGCCGCCGCTGAGGCCCTTTTCACCGTCCAATCCAACGTGTCGAGCCACGTTGCCCGCCTCGAAAGCGAAGTTGGCCAGCCACTGCTCGATCGACGTTCGCGTCAGCTCACGCCCGCCGGCATGGCAGTCGAGCGTCGAGGACGCGAGGTGCTGCGCCAGATCGCTTCCATTGGCGACGAACTGGCCTCGCTCGAAGACCGGGTGATCGGCGAGGTCGAGTGCGGCACTACGCCCTCGGTCGGCCTTTGGGTGCTGCCCCGAACGCTGGCCGAGACAACCCGGTCCTGGCCCGAGATTGCTGTCACGATCGTCGAGGCCCAGTCCGATGCGCTCGTGCAACGGGTCCTCAACGGTTCGCTCGACCTTGCAATCACGACCAATACGAACGACAGCGACGCCGCCGTCGATCCCCTCTTCGACGAAGACGTCGTCGCCGTCCTCTCCCCCGAGCACGACCTCGCCTCGAATGCGCACGTGACCCTCGGTCAGCTCGCATCGTCGACCCTGCTGTTGCCGTTGCCGGACAACCCGCTCTATGACCACATCGCCCGGGCGTTCGACCAGGCCCGAGTTCCGCTGCGCAACAGCATCGAGGTCGGAAGCAGCGCACTGGTGAGCGCCATGGCAGGTGCCGGACTCGGCGTCGCGCTCGTCCCCGCAACCGCCGCACCGAACAGCCCCGAACTCGACGGCGTGCGGCTTCCGGTGTCTGATTTGCCTCCGCGCGAAGTCGCCCTGACGACTCGCGCCGGCCATCAGCCCTCGGCCGCAGCGACCGTCGTGGCCGAGATCCTGGCTCGCACCGCACGCTCGGCGGCCACCAACATGCCCGGTTGTCGAGTCCGTGCAGGCCGCAATGTCGACTCGGCGTGATATCCATACTCCGGTGAACAGGCACGCACTCCCTGGAAGCGCCTACTGATGGCCGCTCCAACTGGAACCAACCCTGCGGCGGCAACGCCCGCCGACTCGACCCCGTCATCGGTTGAGCTTCGGGCTGGCGTCGAAGGCGCCGTCCGTTCGGGCGTGCGCTCGATCGGTGACCGCACCGTCGTCAGCTTCACCATCGTTGGCGACTTGCAGTCGCTCAACCAAGCCGACGCGTTCACGATCAGCGCCGCCTGTGAGTTGGCACGAACGCAGGGCCAACCCGTTGTGGGCTTCGTCCAGTCGACCGGCGCCGACGTTCGTGAAGGCATCACGGCCGCCCACGGTTGGGGTACTGCCGCGCGGGCACTGATTCGCTGCTCTGGCATCGTGCCGACCGTCCTGGTCGTGACCGGCCCGGTCGTCGCCGGCCCTGCCCTCATGCTTGGCGTCGCTGACCTCGTGGTCATGGTCGACGAGTCATACGCCTTCGTGTCCGGCCCGGCGATGGTCGAACAGTTCACCGGACTACCCGTCGAACACGACACGCTCGGCGGCGCATCGATCCACGCCAGCCGTTCTGGCGTCGCCACAGCAGTTGCGCCCGATGCCGACATCGCCGTCGAGCTCGTCGACGAGTACCTGAGCTACCTGCCCGCCTCGAACGCAGATCTGGCGCCGTTCCGGCCAACACTCGACCCAAACGATCGCCCCTGCCCCGAACTCCACGACGTGGTGCCAGCGTCGGCGACCGGCAGCTACGACGTGCGCGACGTCATGGCCTCGATCGCGGACGACGGCGTGATCACTGAGTTGCGCTCCGGATGGGCTGCGAACCTCGTGACGGCGTTTGCGAACGTCGGCGGCCACGCCGTTGGCATCGTCGCCAACCAGCCCCAGGTGCTCGCTGGCACGCTCGACATCGCCGCCAGCCAAAAAGGCGCACGATTCGTCACGCTGTGCGACGCATTCAACGTGTCGATCATCACGCTCGTCGACACGCCTGGCTTCCAGCCCGGCAAGGACTTGGAGTGGCGAGGCATGATCCGCCATGGCGCCGAGCTTGCCTTCGCCTATGCGCGGGCCACCGTGCCCCGCGTTTCGGTCACCTTGCGTAAGAGCTACGGCGGCGCCTACATCGTCATGGACTCCAAGCCCATGGGCAACGACATTGCGATGGCATGGCCAACCGCCGAAATCGCTGTGATGGGCGCAAAGGGCGCCGTTGGCATCCTCCATCGCAACGCAAGCGAAGACGAGCGAGCCGAGCTCGAGGCCGACTACGAAGCCCGCCTACTCAACCCCTATGTGGCCGCAGAACGGGGGGCGATCGACATGGTCGTCGACCCGGCCGAGACCCGCCGCCAGGTCGTGCAGGCCCTTGATCTACTCTCGACCAAAGTCGAGCGGTTGCCACGGCGACGCCACGACAACTCGCCACTCTAGACAAACCTCAATTTGGCCAGAATTCGTGGCCGTCGAATTCCGCATTTGACCCATCGTGCGTTAGCCTCAGGCCTGCATACACGGGGGTGAACGCGAGTGCCGCGTGACCTTCCGAACTTGGTGCCGTGCGCTGGCACCGTGCACGAACGATTGACCAACTGCAGCAAGCGAAGGACCATCCGTGGCCGATTCCATCACGATCACCGACAACCGCACCGGCGAGTCGTTCGAAGTCCCGATCGTCGATGGGGGCGTCGACAGCACCGAGTGGAAGAACAACCTTCCCGGCCTGTGGTTCAACGATCCTGGTTACACGACCACCTCGGCCTGCTTGAGCTCGATCACCGAGATCAAGGGCGACGAGGGCATCCTCCGCTACCGCGGCTACCCGATCGAGCAGCTGGCGGAGCAGTCGACCTATCTCGAGGTTGCGTACCTGCTCGTCAACGGCGAGCTGCCCGACAAGGGCCAGTACGACCAGTGGGTGCATGACATCACGCACCACACCTACACCCACGAGAACTTCCGTCGTCGGTTCGTGGACGGCTTCCACTTCAATGCGCACCCGATGGGCATGCTCACGTCGAGCCTGGCCGCGATGTCGACGTTCTACCCCGAGGCCAAGGACATCGAAGATCCGGCCAACCGCATGCTGCAGATCACCCGCTTGATCGCCAAGCTGCCGACGCTGGCGGCGGCGAGCTACCGGTTCTCGATCGGCATGCCGTACGTCTTCCCCGAGAACGACCTGTCGTTCCCACACAACTTCTTGTCGATGATGTTCAAGGTCGCCGAGGACAAGTACGAGACCGATCCTGCGATCGTTCGTGCGCTCGACATTCTGTTCATCCTGCACGCTGATCACGAGCAGAACTGCTCGACCACGACGGCTCGCACCGTGGGCAGCGCCCACGCTGACCCCTACTCGTCGGTCGCTGCTGCCGCTGCTGCGCTCTATGGCCCTCGCCACGGTGGCGCCAACGAGGCTGTGCTGAACATGCTCGACGAGATCGGCTCGTATGACCAGGTCGATGACTTCATCGCCGGCGTCAAGCGGGGCGAACGTCGCCTGATGGGCTTCGGCCACCGGGTGTACAAGAACTTCGATCCTCGTGCCACGATCATCAAGAACGCCGCCGACGAGGTGTTCAAGGTCACGGGTTCGAACCCACGCCTCGACATTGCGCTCAAGCTCGAAGAAGCTGCGCTCAACGACGAGTACTTCATCAGCCGCAAGCTCTACCCGAACGTGGACTTCTACTCGGGTCTGATCTACCAGTCGCTCGGCTTCCCGCCCGAGATGTTCACGGTGCTGTTCGCAATCCCCCGTGTTTCGGGCTGGCTTGCGCACTGGAACGAGATGCTGGAGCAGAACTCGCGCATCACGCGTCCTCGCCAGCTCTACACCGGTGCCGACGAGCGCCCCTACGTCGCCATGGGCGACCGCTAGCCGCCGTTCGCTTCGCTCACTAACCGAGCGCAGCCCCAGCCGGGGCGCGACGGGGAGTTTCGAGCGCCAGCCCCACAAACCCTGTCGCAGCTGGGAGTTTCGAGCGCAGCGAGAAACTCCGTAAGCGAGGAGCCCGCCAGGGCGACGAGCGACTTAGACCCGGTAGGCCAGACCGAGACGTTCAAGCTGTTCGATGGCCTGGTCGCTGGCGACGCCGAGCATGCATGCAAGTGCACGTAGGTCGTCGGAGCGCACGGTCAGCACCTTGCCGTTGAAGTCTTGGCGCTGGACCTGGATACCGCGGAGGTAGCGGTTGACCAGTTCAGCCTCGGACCCTTCGAGGGCGCGTAGCTTCTCGAGATCGATCGTCATCGTCGGACGAGCGAACGGGACCCCGACGGGTACCGAATCGCCATCTTCCTCGGTGACGACTTCGGGGAGCAACTGTGCCACTGGCACGCTGTAGAGTTCCGCGAGTCGCTGGAGTCGTGGAACCGAGATGGCCCGTTCGCCTCGTTCGTACGCACCGAGAACCGATGCCTTGAATTCCTTGCCCGATGCAGCTTCGACGTCGAGCAACGACATTCGCTTTTGGCGGCGAATGCCGCGAAGCCGTTCTCCGACCCGACGGATGTAAAGGTCGTCCGCCGCTTGAGATTCTTCGCTCATGATCCTTGATGGTATTTGCGTGGGGTGACAGAGACGCCCACAACGCTGTGGGCAGAACTCTCAACTCTAGCTCGGCCGTTCCAATTGTCGTTGGGATGTCAGCCTCGCGGCTGCGACGATCGATGCTGTTTCTGCTCGCAGGACGGACTGCCCGAGGTCGATGACGCTGCTGATCAGGTCGCGTTCTGCGTCGGACCAGCCACCTTCGGGGCCGATAGCGATCGCCGAGATCGCCGTTATTGCAACGGTTTTTGCCGGTGCGAAGTCGGCGCGAGCGATCCGGTCGGCGCCGCAGTGGGCGAGGACAGCGTCGAGGTCGTCGACGATGTCAATCCTCGGGACGCGGGTTTGGCGGCTTTGCATAGATGCCTCGCGAGCGATCTTCGCGAGGCGGATTTTCGACTTTTTGCGCTTCGGTGCGTCCCATCGCGGAACTGAGCGTTCGCCATGAAAGATCACAAGTCGGTCGATGCCGATCTCGGTGGCCTTCTGCACAACGAGCTCGGGTTTACCGGATTTCGTCAGCGCGAATGCCAATGATGTGGGTGCGCTCGCCGCAGCCCGAACGGGCGCTCCGGTGACTTCGAGCGCATCTCCAAACCGTGCCGTGCACCACGAGCCGGCACCGTCGGACAGCGTGAGTGGGTCGCCGTCTCGCAGGCGTAGCGACTTGGCGAGATGGTGGCGGTCGGCCTCGTCGAGCACAGGGGTTTCGAGCGATGCGACGAACACGTGCGGGCCGGGCTGCTGACGGATGTCTGGTGCGGCATCGGACATGGTGGGCGTCGTGTTTATGCGCTCAGCCGAGCGCGGAGCGGATGCGGCTGAGCAGGGACTTACTCTCGCTGACTTCGTCGCCACGGGCGGTCGCGAACTCACGAAGCAGGTCCTCTTGTTCCGAGGTCAGCTTTTCGGGCACAAGGCAGATGGCGACGGCGCGGATGTCGCCTCGGCGGCCGCCTTGGAGTGATGGCACGCCTGAGCCGGGCACCCGGAACACCTTGCCGGTCTGGGTCCCTTGCGGGATCGTGATGGTCTCGACGCCTTCGAGGGTTTCGAAGTCGATCTCGCCGCCGAGTGCGGCGACGGTCATGGGTACAGCAAGTTCGGCCAGCAGGTCATTGCCGCTTCGCTCGAACCGGTCGTGCGCGAGCACACGCACTCGTACATAGAGATCGCCGGTTCCGGCGCCGCGGACGCCAGCGGCACCTCGGCCGCTCAGGCGAAGCGTAGCTCCAGTGTCGACCCCGGCAGGTACGTCGACGGTGTAGGTCTTTTCGGCGACGACCCGGCCTTGGCCGCTGCATTCGCCGCAGGGGTTTTCGATGGTCTCGCCGGCGCCTTCGCACTGCGGGCACGTTCCGGTCGACACCATCTGGCCGAGGATCGAGCGGCGGACTTGGCGTACCTGTCCCGCTCCCCCGCAGGTCTCGCAGGTAGAGATGTGGGAGCCGTCAACTTCGCCGGTTGCTTCGCACGGTTCACAGGGCGAGTACGTCCGCAGTTCGACGGGTTGCTGGGAGCCAAGCACGGCTTCTTCGAACGGCACGTCGATGACGACTTCGAGGTCATCGCCTCGGGCCGGTCCGGCCGAGCGGCCGCCTCCGCCGAATCCTGAGAATGGGCTGTTCCCGCCAAAGAATGCATCGAAGATGTCGCCAAAGCTGGCGCCATCAAATGGGTTGCCCGCTGCCCCGGACTCGCCGAAACGGTCATAGTGGGCGCGTTTCTCAGCGTCGCTGAGTGTCTCGTACGCCTTGGCCACTTCTTTGAAGCGGGCCTCGGCTTCGGCGTCGCCCGGATTGCGATCCGGATGCAGCTCGCGTGCGAGTTTGCGGAACGAACGCTTGATCTCGTCGGGCGAAGCGGTCTGGCTCACGCCAAGCAGGTCGTAGTAGTCGGCCATGTCGTCAGCCCCGAGTGAGGTGTTCGCCGAGTTGGTTGGAGATGACCGCCACCGCGGCCATAGCCTGCGGGTAGTTCATATGCGTGGGGCCGACCACACCGATCGAGCCAGCCTCGGTGCCGTCGACGGCGTAGGGGGCGACAACGATGGAGCATTCGTTGAGGTTCTGGACGCCGGTCTCTGCCCCGATCGCGACCCGGAGTCCCCGGTCAAGGACGTCACGGATGAGCGATACGACGAGCAGTTGGCGTTCGAAGAGTTGGAGAACCTGGGCGACCTTTTCGGTCTCGTTGAAGACGCCTGCGACGTTGGAGCGTCCGCCGACGTGGACTCTAGGCGCATCGTCGTCGTCGATGATGAGCGATGCAAGAGAGTCCGCAACGACTGCGTCGACGGCGCTGTCGCCGCTCGCTGAAGCTGGCGGCGACGTTTGCGATCGATGCGCCGTTGTGCCGGGAAGCGTTTCGCACAGGATCGCTTGGGCCCGGTCAACTTGTTCGACGGTCATGGGCGTTGCCAACTCGAACGTGCAGCGTTCTATTCCGCCGGTGGAGAGCACGACGACGAGCAGCAGCAGGTTCGGTTCGAGTGAGACGAGCTGTACGGCCTTGATCGTGGTGGTGTCTGCTCGCGGTGCGACGACAAGCGCAGCAGAGCCGGTCACGCCGGACAAGAGGCGGCTCGTTTCCGTCAGGATGCGTTCGAGTTCGCCATGGGTGTGGGCGAAGAACTCGTTGATGCGTTGGTTCACGGTCGAGTCGAGTGTTGACGGACCCATGAGCGCGTCGATGAAGTACCGGTAGCCCTTATCGGTGGGCACCCGCCCCGCACTGGTATGGGGCTGATGCAGGAAGCCCTCGTCTTCGAGGGCGCTGAGTTCTTTGCGCACCGTCGCGGACGAAACCGACAGACCGCTCTGGTCGGTAACAAGCCCCGAACCCACAGGGCGGGCTGTCGACATGTATTCCTCGACAACGGCTTGCAGGATCGCTTCTTTGCGATCGCTCAGCTGTTCCTTGTCCGGTATGCGGGCGACATCCATGTCAGAGGTCAGGCTAGCGCCGCTGGGCGCATGGACTCGCTACCCAACCGAGCTCGCGCCGCCGCCGGGTCTGGCAATTTCTTTGAGCGTTGCGAGTTCCATGTTCCCACCTGTTCTCCGGCTGAGCCGGTGCCGGACCCACCCCACGGGGCCGTTGGCCGCAGACGATGTCACCGAGCCGAGCAGCGAGAGCGAACTACCTCACACAACTCCTGCGACGCCCGTCGCAGCCGCCTATTACTCGTCGAGCTTGAGGGCGGAGATGAAGGCTTCTTGAGGGACGTCGACGCGGCCGATGGATTTCATCCGCTTCTTGCCCTCTTTCTGCTTCTGGAGCAGCTTGTTCTTTCGGGTGATGTCGCCGCCGTAGAGCTTGGCGGTGACGTCTTTGCGGAATGCCTTGACGGTCTGGCGAGCGATGATGCTGCCACCGATGGCGGCCTGGATCGGCACGTCGTACTGCTGGCGCGGGATGAGCTCTTTGAGCTTCTCGGTCATCTTGCGGCCGTACTCGTAGGAATTGTCGCGGTGCACGATGGCGCTGAAGGCGTCGACTTGTTCGCCTTGGAGCAGGATGTCGACGCGGACGAGGTCGCCCTTGGTGTAGCCGTCCTGGTCATAGTCGAGGCTGGCGTAGCCCTGGGTGCGGCTCTTGAGCTGGTCGAAGAAGTCCATGACGACTTCGGCGAGCGGGAGCCGGTAGCTCATCTCGATGCGCTCGGGCGACAGGTATTCGAGCTTGGTCTGCACGCCTCGACGGCTTTGGCACAGTTCGATGATGGTGCCGGTGTAGCGGGACGGCGAGATGATCGAGGCGTTCATGAACGGCTCGTGGATCTCGCTGATCTCGGCGCCGCTCGGCATCTCACTGGGGTTGTCGACGACGTCCATGTCGCCGTTGGTTCGGTACACCTGGTATTCGACTGACGGAGCGGTGGCGATCAGGCTGAGGCCGAACTCGCGCTCGAGTCGCTCGCGCACGATTTCCATGTGCAACAGGCCGAGGAAGCCAGAGCGGAAGCCGAAGCCGAGTGCGCCCGACGTCTCGGGGGCGTAGGTGAAGCTCGAGTCGTTGAGGCGGAGCTTCTCGAGGGACTCGCGCAGCGTGTTGTACTCGTCGCCGTCGATTGGGTACAGGCCACAGAACACCATTGGCTTGGGTTCGCGGTAGCCGTCGAGGGCTTCTTCGGAACCGTTGCGCGAATCGGTGACGGTCTCACCGGAGCGGGCTTCGCCGACGTCCTTGATGCCGGCGATGAGATAGCCGACCTCGCCGGCCTCGAGCACCTTGACGGGTTCGTTGTCGGGCGTGCGTACACCGATCTCGTCGACCGGGTGGTTCGTGTTGGCCTGGATGAAGCGAACCGACTGTTCGGCTTCGATGCGGCCGTTCATGACGCGAAGGGAGCTGACCACACCGCGGTACTGATCGAAGTGCGAGTCGAAGATGAGCGCCTGGAGCGGCGCGTCGGGGTCGCCTTCGGGTGCGGGGATGCGCTCGATCACGGCGTCGAGGAGCTCGCCTACGCCACTGCCGGTCTTGGCACTGATCGGCAGAATCTCTTCGGCGGGGATGCCCAGAACCTGTTCGATTTCGGCGGCGTATTTCTCGGGCTCCGCGGCCGGCAGGTCGATCTTGTTCAGCGCAGCGACGATCTCAAGGTCGTTCTCGAGCGCGAGATAGCTCGTTGCGAGCGTCTGGGCTTCGATGCCTTGGGCTGCGTCGACGAGCAGAATCACGCCCTCGCATGCCGCCAGCGAGCGGCTGACTTCGTAGCCGAAGTCAACGTGACCAGGCGTGTCGATCAGGTTGATGATGTGGCCCTTGTATTCGAGCCGGACGCTTTGGAGCTTGATGGTGATGCCGCGCTCGCGCTCCAACTCCATCGTGTCGAGGTATTGGGCGCGCATATCCCGGGCTTCGACCGCTCCGCATAGCTCAAGCATGCGGTCTGCAAGGGTCGACTTGCCGTGGTCGATATGGGCGATGATCGCGATATTGCGGATCTTGTCGAGTGCCATGAGAACTCCGAAGGATACGAGCGGAAACCCGGGATCATGCCGCTACCATCCAACGGTCCTCATCACAGTTCGCGGCCACTGGTCGCAGGGTGCGTCATGGCAAACATCAAGTCCGCAATCAAGCGCAATCGTCAGAACGAGAAGCGTCAGCTGCGCAACAAGGCGGTCTCATCTCAGATGAAGACCTACACGAAGCGTGCGCTCGCTGCTGCTGGCACCGACGACGAGGCCGAAAGCCTTCGTCTCGCCGGCAAGTACATCGACAAGGCTGCCAGCAAGGGTGTCATTCACGCCAATGCTGCTGCCCGCAAAAAGAGCCGCCTGATCAAGGCTGTTCGCAACGCTGAAACCAGCGACAGCTGAATCCCTGAGCACAGGCGGGATCAGCTTCGGCTGACCGCGCACTACCTCTACGTACGCCCGCCACCTCGGCGGGCGTTTGCGCGTCTGGGCTGAAGTCGCTCCGTGTAGTCGAACCCCGTGTAATCCGGTCAGGCGCCGTTCGGGCTAGAGGCGAGCGAGGCGGGCGATGAGGACTTCGAGGACCTGCTCGGGATCGGCGGCAGTGCCGCCTCGGAGGTCGATATCGGCTTGGGCGATCAAGCCCCAGGCTCGCTTGACGCCACCGGGGCCCATCCGCCGGGCTTGCTGCATGGCTTTCTTCACCGGATAGGTGCTGCCTTTGACGCCCAGGAACGCAGCGGCGTCTTTCTCGCCGCCAACGGGTGCGCCATCGAGCGACGCCATGCGCTGATAGTGCGTGGTGAGCGAGGCGAGGATCGCCAGCGGGTGCCGCTCCCCGCCGTGCATCATGCGCCGGGCTGTACGCAGGGCGGAGGGGATGTTGCCATCGGCGATCGTGTCGGTGAGCTCCCACGGAGGAACGTCGCCCGCTCCGCCGAGGTACGGCGTGATCTGTTCGGCGCTCAGCTTGGCGTCGCCGCCATAGGTCGACGCCAGCGATTGCAAGATGCCACCGAGACGGTTCACGTCGTCGCCCAGGTGTTCGCCGAGCGTCCGGCGGGCGCCTCGGTCAAGGTTGAGGCCGGTCTCACGCAGCTTGGCGTCGATGTAGGCATCGGCGTCGCGGCCGCCGACATCGGTCTTGGTGACCGTGACCTTCATGCCCTTGAGGACTTCGTTGAGCTTCTTTGGAAGGCCGGTCGAGCGCTTGTTGAGGGCCGGGCCACGGCTCCAGACGAGGATCAGGTGCGTGGTGTCGAGTGGGTCGCCCAGATAGTTGACGAGCGGTTCGACGCTGTCGCCGGTCGAGAAGCGGGCCAGGTGATGGCCGACGACGACGCGCCGGTCCGACAGCATCGGTGGCGTCTGGGCTGCGTCGACGAGCGTGGCGATCGAGTACTGCTCGTCGACCTGGTAGTCGGGTTCGGTCAGCTCGGCGAGTGCGAAGTCGGGCGATTGATCGCCGAGCGCTTCTTTGATGGCGGCACGCACGGCCTGGTCGAGCAGCACCGAGTCGGTGCCGCTGAACACCTGCACCGAACTCATGCGGAGGTTCCTGCGAACTCGACGCCGTCGGGCGCAGCCACTCCCCTGGTTTCGAGCAACAGCGAGACGGTGTCGGCGAGCCGGCGAGTGCCTTTGACGTTGTGGGCCCGGAGCACACGGGCACCCGCCATGATCCCGGCGACATGCGCAGCGTGGGTTGCGTCGTCACGATTCGCCACGGGATCGCCGGTGATGATGCCGAGGAAGCCCTTGTTCGAGGCGCTCAGAAAGGTCGGGTAGCCGAGCTCAGCGATCTGACATGTGCCCGAAAACAGCAGCTTCGTGGACATCTCGGCGTTCTTGCCGAGGTCGAGCGCATGGTTGAGGATGATCCGCTGACGAGGAATGCCAGCAGCTTCGGCCCAGCCAGCACGTTCGGCGAGGTAGTTCGTGACGTCGGTAACGACGTCGGCATAGATCGGGTTCGGGTCGGCCAGCCGAGGCGCAGTACGCACGTGGCTGGCCACGACGCTTGCCCCTGCTTCCGCAGCGACGTGCAACATCTCGGGATCGGCGAAACCGCTCGTGTCGTTGGCGATCGAAGCACCGGCGTCGAAGCAAGCCGCAGCGACCTGGGCTCGGAACGTGTCGACCGAGATGGGCACGTCGAAGCGTTCGGCGAGCGCCTGCACCGATGGCACGACCCGTTCGAGTTCTTCTTCGACACCAACTTCGTCACCGGGCTTGAGCCGGATACCACCGATGTCGACAACGTCGGCGCCGTCGGTGACGTGCTGCTCGGCCTTGGCCAAGAACTCATCGAAGCCGAAGTAGTCCCCACCGTCGAAGAACGAGTCGGGCGTGCGATTCAGGATCCCCACCACCAGGGCCCGGGTCGAGATATCGAAGCTGTGGTCGCCGAGTTCGAGCAGCACGTCCGCAAGCTAGCAACCGGATCACCCCTGCAGTCCGCCAAGCAGGCGAACTTGTCGGCGGATCCCCTCATTCCTCAATCGCTGGCCCCAGTGTGAGCTCATCACCTTCGAAGTTGGGCGCCAGCGCCAGGCCACCGACGTGCACCCGGCGAAGCGGCCCTGGGACGATCTCGCTGCGGCCCATCGTCGCTTCGGGCGCCCAGATCTCGCCGATCCCGTGGCGATCGTCGATCCAGCCGAGCAGATCCGCCATGGCGAACGACGCACTCGAAGCCACGAGGAGATCCACGCGACCCACCCGCTCGCTTCGCAGTGCAGCCAGAACGTCTTCGGGATTGCGGGCGTCGTGCAGCACCGCGACGGTCGTCGCGTGATCTCGCAGCAACAGTCCGCCGGGGATCGGACCCGACGCTGCGGGTTGGGCCCACCCGACCAACGCTGGCAGCACCAGCACAACGACGATCGCAGCGAGGCAGCGGTGACGCGACCGGTCGGTGCTTGATCGCAGCCCAAGCCATGCTGCGAGACCGCAGGCGGCGAGCGGCACGGCGCCGAGCTGCCCCAGCGGAAGCGCAGCGCACCACTGAGCGACGCCATCGATCCATGCGACGAGCGCTCTTGTCGGCAGGTGCAGCACCTCAGCGACGCGCTCCGGCACGAGCCCCGCGACCCAACCGCCCGTCATGCCCCACATCATCACCGGACCCGCAGCGGGCCCGGCCAGGACGTTCGCCGGCAGCGAGGCGACCGGGAGCGGACCGAATCGCCACAGCAGCACGGGTGCAACCGCGAACTGAGCTGTCGACGTGACGGCCAGGGCCTCGACGAGCGGTCGTGGTCCGGGCAACGCTCGAGCGACCCGGGCGGACCAGAACAAGATGCCAGCGCTGGCCGCCAAGGAGAGTTGGAAGGCGACCGAGTGCACAAGAAGCGGATTGACGGCGAGCAACGTGACAACGGTCAGTGTGAGAACCCGTTGCGCGGGGACCGCCGTTCCGATCAGTGCTCCCATCGCGGCGATGGCTGCCATGGTCGAGGCCCGCAGCACCGATGCTTCGAAACGGGTCATCGTCGCGAACACCAGCAGGATCATCGCGACCGCGATCAGGCGTCGGCGATGGCCGAGGCGCCGCAACGCGGGACCAGCGATGGCCAACAAGAACGCGACGTTTTGCCCCGACACCGCGAGCAAATGCGTCAGACCGGCGCCAGCAAAGTTGTCCGCGGTGAGCGGACTCTGGCGGCGATCGTCGCCAAAGACCAGTCCGGTGAAGAGTGCCCGATCGTCGCGGCTCATCGACCGAGCGCCCTCTTCGATGGTGCGGCGCACACTGTTCGCAACCCGAGTATGCGTACGTCCTTCGGTGAAGCCGCCCACGCTCTTGACCGTCGCTCGACCGGCGACGCCCTGGGCTTGCAGCCACGCGGGTGCTGACGTGAGCGGGCGCAGCGTTGCCTCGAGCTGCAGCCGCTCTCCCATGAGCCGCGGCCGCAGCCAGCCGGCAGGCGACCCCCAAGCTCGGGCGTCAAAGATCCGACCGTCGACCTCGAGCCGCATACGCACGCCGCCCGATACGGGGGTCGGGTCGGTGCGCAAGAGCGCCTCGCCGACGTGCGGCTCCTCAATGACTGGGGCGCGTAGCTCTTGCCAGCTCGCGGATGACTGCATGAGCGTGAACAGCACCAGAACCGTGGCAACGGCTAGCGCTCGCCGATGTCGCCAGGCGACCGCCCCAGCGCACGCGATGCCCATCCGCACCGGATCGAGTTGCGTACCCATGATCGGTACTCGAGAACCCAGGTCGAGATCGACGGTTCGTCCCAGAAGCGCCGCACCCCACATTGCGATCGCCAGGCCGAGAAGACGGCCATCGGTCAGCCCCGCCCGGGTCACCCGCCCGGGGTCACGTATGCGTGCGGTCGCAACGCTTCGAGCTTCGCGGGGCCAATGCCATCGACGAGCAGCAACTCGTCGACCGAGGCATAGGCGCCGCGGACTGTGCGGAGGTCGAGGATGGCCCGGGCGATCGAGGGACCGATGCCGGGCAGCCGTTCGAGCTCACTGACGCTGGCACGGTTGACGTCAACGGCTACTGGCTGGTCGACGTCGGAAGCAGCGGCGCCGCCGTCACCCACCAGTTCTGCCGAACGGCTCGGCGCAACGACCTGCGGAACGTCAGACTCGCCGACCTCGGGAACGTGAATGCGTTCGCCATCAACAAGCAAGGCCGCAAGGTTGACGCGCTCGAGATCGGCCAGCGCGGTCGCACCACCAGCAGCGTCGACGGCGTGATGGACCCGAGCGCCATCGACGAGTTCCACAACCCCGGCGCTTGCCACCGCTCCCGACACGTGCACGACCACAATCGACGTCGGGCGCTCCAAACCCGAGCCAGCCGCAGCCTGCGGGCCGTCGATCGCCAACGCGGCACCGCCGTGACCACCCGGCGATGTATCTGCCGGTTCGCCCGTGCCGGCAGCTGGCGTCGGCTGGGCAACGTCCGCCTCAGATTCGCGATCCGTCCCTTCGACAGCCCCCTGCGCCGGTTCGTTCGGAGACTCGCTCGCAGCCGCCGATTCGACGCCGAGCAGGTACGGAAGCTGATCGTCGAGCGGTACCGATGAGCGACCCCTCCAACTCCCCCACGCCACCACTCCAGCCACGATGAGCAGCAAGGCACCGAGTGACATAAGAAGCCCAGACAGCACCGACCCCAGGCGGCCTCTCGCGCCGAGCCCCGATGCGCCCTCTCGACGAGTTCCTCGTGCGATTCCTGGGGTACTCGGACCGCTGCGGTCGAGGACATCGATGGGATCGGGACCGCCCCAGCCCATACGAGAAGAAGCAACATCCAGGCCTCCATTGCGCTCGATCCGAACGAAGCGATCGGCCGACAAGCGCAGGCGTTCGAGCGAAGAACGCCAACGCTCGCGTGGCGGTTGTGGTGGCGCCGGTCGACGCACCTCGGTCATCGAGGCAGCGTCGCGCCGCCATTCCCATCTCGTTCCCACCCGGCGTCACATGTGTAGGTGTCACGCACCGAGTCGGTCGTATGAGAGCTTCGGCGTTCGCCCCGGCGCTCTGCTGTCGTTCAGTCCGATTGGCAGGTGTACACCCAGTCCGTCACGTCGCCGGGAGGGTCCAGCTCGACCAGCCGGGCGATAGGGCGGCCGGACTCTCGTTCCTCGGCGGTGCTTCCCCACCACGCCCGTGTCAGCTGGCTGCATTGGTCACGGTCGAGTCCGATGACCACCGGTCCGTGCACGCCGATCGGGCCGAGCGCCGACTCGACGGTCTCGTAGCTCAGACGAGGCTCACGGTCGGTTCGGAGCAGGTGACGGTCGCCGAGATGCGACGAACCTTCGACGTCGCACGCCCAATCGAGCAGTCCCAAATCATCGGCCCAAAAGCGTCCATCCCGATGCTCCAACATGACCGAAGGCAGGCGGAAGCGGGCATCGGTGAGGCCTCGGACCAGTGGCACCTCGGCATCGATCCGGAAACGCTCCCCGTCGAACGAGATCGCGGTGATGCCGCAATCGACCAGCACGGCGAGCGGCGACTGGCCGGGGACAGTAGGCGTGGCGACCACGTACGAGATGCCCGCTCGGAACGGCACGCCGTGCTCACAGTTCCCAAAGAGCACGGCGCCGGCGCCGGCCAGGTCCGCTCGCTCGGGCGTGCACGAGCGACAACGGGTCCCGTCGCCGGGGGTTCCTTCAGGCTCGGTTCCGTCGAGAAACTCCGGTCCCTCGATCTCCGCTGCGGCAGCGTCGACGCCGAAGCCCTCGGTATCGATCTGGCCACGCCACGACGCACCGGTCGGCACCCACGGGCGAACGAGCTCTTCGTAACTGACGAGCTGATCACCCTGCCGGACCGTCGGGTGCAGATGCAGCAGCGCCAGCGTGGGTTCGATCCGGGTGCCAGGCACCGCCTCGCGGCACCACAACACCGCCCGGGTGCCATCGCCGAGGCGGAGCTCCTCGATGATCTGCCCCTCGCCCAACAGGTCAGTCAGCGGCGGAACGGTCGGGGTCGGCGCCGACGTGGCGGTCGGAGCAGGCGGAGCCGTTGGCACAGGTGTCGCCACCTCGGGCAGCGCGGCGACCTCAGGAGCCGGCCCGCCGGAGCGACCAAGTCCGTAGGCCACGAGCATCGCAACGAGGACGCCGACGACCCCGGCAGCCACTCGCCAGTTCGGCCGCGCCATGGGAACACCAGCATCGTCAGACGTGCCCGTGGGCCGGCCAAGGTCGATCCACTCAACGCCAGCCGTCTGACCTTGCTCGGCCTGCTTGTCCCCCACGCCGCGAACCTACATCGCAGCCGCTTCGGGCTGATCGCGCCCGCGACGGACTACGAGATCAACGCAGCTGGGCAGTCTCCGCTGCGGCTGAGGCGAGATCGCGTTGACGGCGAGTCGGCGAAACCCAACCCATAGCTTCGGCGCGATCGTGGAGCCGTTGCGTTGCCGCCAAGCGTGGCCCGCGGGCTCGAGTGACCTCATCGTCGCTGACTTTGCCCGCATTCGGTTCAAGCGCCGACCGCTCGTGCAGGCAGCTCAGCCACGAAGCCTCGACCTCGAGCGGGATGCGGCGATACGCAGCCATGTGCCCGTAGCCGGACAGACGGCCGCGAAGATACGACCGCACATAGCGGATCAGAAACCGGGCCCAACCAAGCTCGTTGAACTGACGTACATGGACCAGCTCGTGGGCCATCAGCGCATCGGACCCGGCGTACTTCTGGCGCACGCAGATCACATTCCCGAGCGTGATCGCTGCCGCTTGCGGCGGCACGGGGCCGCCCACGAAGACGCGGTAGCCGTCGTGGCGCTCGATCCGGGGACGTCGAGACGCGCGCTTGCCCAGTTGAGGGTCAGCTTTGCGTTTCCCGGCCACCGTTACTCCTGGACAGAAGGCAGCAGGCTCAGAACAGCCGCATGGACAGTTGCTTGCGGTAGTCGGCAGTGCGGGGATCGTTTGGCCCCATCACTTCGAGCAGGTCCACAAACTGTTGGCGGGCGTCGTCGTCGGTCTTGACCCTGTCGAGGAGCGCAGTGAGCTTCTCGTCGAAGTCGTCGTTGATCGGAGCAGCAGGTGCTGCGTCGGCGGGTTCGCTCGTGAACGAGCTACCGGCAGTCTCGAGGCCGCTCGCGGCTGCGGCAGGCGCAGCCTCTGCAGGGGCGGCAGCAGCAGCCGCTGGCGGGGTTACGCCGGTGCGCGCGAGTGCGGCGATGCGGCGCGTGTCCGCGGTCTCGGGGACTCGCTTGAGTAGTTCGAGGGCGAGCTCGGTTTCGCCATTGCTGGCGAGCAACTCCGCGAGCGCCGGAACCGCAGCGTGATGGTCGGGCACGAACTCGAGGACCTTGATCAGCGATGCTTCGTCGCCGATCTCAAGCAGGCGCTCGATCTCGAGATCTTGTTCGGTCGGAAGCAGCCGCCCGATGAACTCGCGCACCGCAGGTTCGCCCTGGGCGCCGACGAACCCATCGACGACCTGGCCGTTCTTGAGCGCATAGACGGCAGGAATACCCTGCACCTGGAATGCCTGAGAGGTCGCCGGATTCGAATCGACATCGACCTTGGCCAAGATCACTTGGCCGTTCGTCTCGGCGATGACCGTCTCGAGGATCGGTCCAAGGGTTTTGCAGGGACCGCACCACTCAGCCCAGAGGTCTACGACCACTGGGACCTCCATCGATTTCTCGATGACGTCAGTCTGGAAGCTTGCGTCAGTTACGTCGACCATGGACGGTCCAGACTATCTTGACGCCCCGGGCCGGAGACGAGGCCCCGCACGAAGGCCTCACAACGGTCTTCGCCGGCATCGTTTCCAGGGACACTCGTTCCGGCAGACACAGGGGATCAGCACATGGGCGAGACGCACACTGATGACGGCAACGTGCAGGGCGTCAACGTGGACAACGTCACCGCATGGATGGCGGAACGCACCGACCTGACGGGTCCTCTGTCGTTCGATCTGATTGCCGGCGGCCACTCCAACCTGACGTTCCGAGTCACCGACGCTGCCGACCACGCATGGGTGTTGCGTCGCCCACCGCTGTTCCAGGTCCTCGAAAGCGCCCACGACATGGGCCGCGAGCATCGGGTCATCGCGGCTCTCGCGAATAGCGACGTGCCGGTCCCGGGCATCGTCGGCTTCTGCGAGGACGAGTCGGTCAACGAGCGTCCGTTCTATGTGATGGAGTTCGTGCCCGGCACGGTGCTTCGTTCCGAAGAGATGGCGACCGACTTCGGCACCGACCGACTGCCCGGCGTCACCAAGTCACTCATCGAAACCATGGCCGCGATCCACCGCGTCGACGTCGACGCTGTCGGACTCGGCGAGCTTGGTCGCAAAGAGAACTACGTCGCCCGCCAGCTCCGCCGCTGGCTCGGCCAGTTCGAAGCGTCGAAGACCCGGGAACGTCCTGAACTCGTCGCCGTGCATGACCATCTCGTGGACCGCATCCCCGATCAAGGAACCGCTGGCCTGGTGCACGGCGACTACCGACTCGACAACTGCTTGGTCGCCGATGACGGCTCGATCGCGGCAGTTCTCGACTGGGAACTGTGCACGCTCGGCGACGTGCTCGCCGACGTCGCGTCGCTCATGACCTACTGGGCTCGGCCCGCCGACGGCTTCACCCCGATCGACGCCGCACCGACGATGGCCGATGGGTTTCCTGAACGTGAACAGCTCCTCGCTTGGTACCAAGAGGCCTCGGGGCGCAATATGGACGACATCGACTTCTATCTGTCCTTCGCATCGTGGCGCCTCGCCAGCATCCTCGAAGGCGTCTACTCGCGTTACGTGAGCGGAGCGATGGGAGACGCCGAACCCGAAGGGGGCGCCGAAGCCTTCGTCGAACGCATCGATGCCTTGGTCGCCAAGGCCGCCGAACATGCGGAGCGGGTGGCGTAATGCGTGCGGTACGCGGGCACAAGATGAGCGGGCACTGGACGAACGGGCACTTGGTAGTGGGAGCCACATGATGGGTATTGACCCCAATGAACTGTTCGAGTGGATCGGAGAGCCCGTCGATGGACCAATGCCATTCGTCATGCTCACCGACGGTTGGATCGAAGCCAGCGAGGCCATGGCCCGCGTGCACGAGACGATCGCGCACCAAGGCGACCTGACGCCCGTCGCCGAGTTCGACGTCGACCGTCTGCTCGATCAACGCGCCCGTCGCCCGATCATGAACGTCGTCGACGGCGTCATGCAGGAGGTGCAGTGGCCGAAGCTGCGCATCTCGGTCGGCACCGATGCCGACGATCGGCCCTTCCTCTACATGCATGGGCCCGAGCCCGACTTCAACTGGCGCCCGTTCGCGGCCGCGACGGCGTTGGCGATCGAATCGATCGGCGCATCGACGATGTTCACCATCGGCGCGTACCCAGTCCCGGCGCCGCACACGCGCGACGTCACGATCTCGTTCGCGTCGACCTGTCCGGACCTGATCCGGTCACGAGAGGCCACGACCGGCACGCTCACGGTCCCGGTCGGCGTGCAGATGGCCGTCACCACCGAGCTCCGCAAGAACGGCGTCCACACGCTCGGCATGTTCGCCCAAGTGCCCTATTACATCTCGACGAGTCCCTGGCCCCAGGCCAGCCTCGGCTTGCTCCGCAACTTGCACGAGGTCTCGGGGCTTCGCTTCGACACTGCCTCGCTCGAGGCCCAGGTGCCCGACGCGACCGCAGCCGTCGAGTCAATGCTCGAAGACGCTCCGTCGCTGCGTGACATCGTGAACGAACTCGAGCAGCGCTTCGATGACATCAAGCGCATCGAAGAGACCGAGATTCCGACAGGCGATGAACTCGAAGAAGAACTGCAGCAGTTCCTCCGCGATATCGACGACACGTAGTCTCAGTTCGCGTTCTGCCCACGCACTGGACCCATCCCCCTCCAAGGAGTTCCCATGAAGATCGATGGCGGCCTGTCTTTCAAGATGGCCGAAGCAGCATCTAGCGCTCGCGAAGTCGAAGAAGCCGGCTACACCGGCGCCTTCACCGCCGAGACATCGCACGAGCCGTTCTTGCCGTGTGCGCTGGCGGCGGAACACACCGAACGCATCGAGATCGGCACCGCCATTGCGGTCGCCTTCGCCCGCAGCCCCATGACCGTGGCCAACGCAGCATGGGACTTGCAGGCATTCAGCAATGGACGCTTCGTGTTGGGCCTCGGCAGCCAGATCAAGCCGCATATCACCAAGCGCTTCTCGATGGAATGGTCACGACCTGCGGCTCGCATGCGCGAGTACGTGCAGGCGCTCCATGCGATCTGGGACACCTGGCAGACCGGCGACAAGCTCGACTTCCAGGGCGACTTCTACCGGCATACGCTGATGACGCCGATGTTCAGCCCACCTCCGATCCCTCAGGGCAAGCCCAAGGTCTTCATCGCCGCCGTAGGCGAGATGATGACCGGCGTCGCCGGCGAGGTCTGCGACGGCTGGTTCAGCCACGGCTTCACGACCGCCAGCTACCTCGAAGAAGTCAGCCTGCCCGCGCTCCAGGTCGGTATCGACAAGGCCGGACGCTCCAAGAGCGACGTCGAAGTGTCCCTCCCCGGCTTCGTTGTCACCGGCGAGAACGAAGAAGAGATGGCCGCAGCCAGCTTCGCCGTGCGCAAGCAGATCGCGTTCTATGGCTCGACGCCCGCCTACAAGACGGTGCTCGACCACCACGGTTGGGGCGATGCCCAGGGCGAACTCAACGCCATGTCGAAGCGCGGCGAATGGGACGCCATGGCCGACGTCATCGACGCGGACATGCTGAACGAGTTCGCCGTCGTCGCCGAACCTGGCGACGTGGCCGACAAGCTCAAGTCGCGCTACTCGCACCTGGTCGATCGGTTCAGCTTCTATGCGCCCTACAGCGCCAACAAGGAACTCTGGGGCGGCGTGATCGCCGACCTGCAGAGCTAGGACGAACTCCCGGGGACGCCTGACGTTGGCAGGTTGCTGCTACGTTGAGCGGCGGCGAGGAGATCAACCTGCGACACGTCAAGCGCAGGCCGACCGGGTGGTCGGTCAGCGAGGGTGTGATCGCAACCGGATCTGCCGTCAGAGATAGCAAGGCTCGCTGGCATGTGGTGATTTGCACCTGCCAATGATCCGCACCCGATTGCCCCAACTTGGGATCGGCCACATGCCGTTGCCCTGTGGAGAACCACTACTTCATGACCGCTACGCCGGCGCCCGTTGCGCCATCCGCGGTGCCACTCGTGCCATCGCAGCTGATCGATCGAGAGCGTCTCGATCGCATCGTGCAGCAGTACCTCGATGGTCGCATTAGTGACGCCGACGAGGACTTCCTCGAAGACAACCACGAACTCTGGACCGACAGCCTCTGGAGGCTGCTCGAACAAGCCGACGCGGCGCTTGAACATGCCCGCCAGAACGTCAAAGGACCCGAGCGCGCCTCGGTCCTCAACGACCTCGAAGACGAGTGCGACCGCATCGACGCGCTCATCACCGACATCGCCGGACCGCTCGAAGTCGCTGGTCCTGACCCCGACGCCGTCGTCACGGGCGAAGCCCAGCTGCAGCTGTCCTGGAGCCGTGGACAGATCATTGCATGGAGCGGTGGTCACGATGCCGAACCGGGCGACGTTGAGCGACTGAAAGAGCTCATCGACCGCCACGACGGCGGATCGATCTCGTGGCTCGAATCCGACCCGATCGACATTGCGGCGCGGGCTGAAGCACCGGCGCTCGCCTCACCGGTCATCAGCGCACTCGGCTGGATCATCGGGTTCGGCAACACGCCACCCGAGGACAGCACGCTCGGCACGAGCGCCCGCTGGTTTGGCCTCGCCGCAGCGTTCGCAGTCGAGCTCGTCGCCCAGGGCCGCATGGTTCCGCTGCTCGAACAGTTCCGTGGCGGACGCGGCCGCGGCAAGGGTGGCCTTGGCACGTATCACGTGCGTTGGGCCGCCTCGGTCATGGACCGCGACCGCCTCGACGCACTGGCCGACGCCGCGCCTGGCGCCGCGATGGCCGCATCGGATCGCAAGGACCGCAAAGAGTTCGCTGGCGCAGTCGTCGCCGACTTGACCGACGCCATCACCCGCATCGCGGCCGGCCAGATCGAGATGCCTGCTGCTCCAGACCAGCCGTCGAACAAGCTCGAGGTTGGCGAAGCGATCATGGCGCGCCTCGACGGCTCGGCTTTCCAGACCCAGCACGCGATCGGCAACGACATCGTGCAGCGCATGGGCCGCTGGGCGCAGTCGGTCACCGGCACGGCGAACATGAAGCTGCTCGTCAAGCTGAACCCGCCCGACGAAGACGATGCCTGGCTGGCCGAAGTACTAGCCGCCGGCCAGCGCAACGCGATGGAGCCCGTCGAGGTTGCGATGGCAACCGCATCGCAGACGAAGTCGAAGACGATGAGCCGCGAGCTGCAGCGCCTCGAACGCCTCTTCCCGGCGTTGTTGCGTCCAGGTGGCCGCCGCCGTGGCGAAGTGATCCTGTCCCAAGACGAGGCCTGGCAGCTCATGTCGGACATGGGCAAGATGTTGATCACGGCGGGCTTCGACGTGTCCGTGCCCCAGCTGGCCAAGCGCAAGGCCACGCCGACCCTGCGCCTCACTACCGAGTCCTCCGAGACCGTCGTCGGTGCCCAGCAGCTCGCGGACGTGCGCTGGTCCGCAGTCTTCGACGATGTCGAGTTGACCGCAGCCGAGATCGCAGCGCTCGCCGCCGAAGCCCGCCCGATGATCAAATCGCAGGGCGAGTGGATCGAGATCGACAAGGTCGACCTCGCCGCCGCCGCCGAGGCGCTCGCCGAACGGGCCGACAAGACCTACATGACCGGCGCCGAAATGCTGCGCCACGCGCTCGGCCTCGAAGGCAACCCGTTCGGCGGCCAGATGTCGATCGCCGGCGAAGGTTGGGCCGCCGACCTCATGCGCAGCCTCAGCACGCTGCCCGAAGTCGACACCTCGCCGCCCGGGTTCGACGGCGAACTGCGCAGCTACCAGGCCGATGCCTACACGTGGCTGTCGTTCCTCGACGAAGCGGGTATGGGCGGCTGTCTGGCACTCGACATGGGTCTCGGCAAGACGCCGACGACCCTCGCCTCGCTCGGCCCGTCACGTGAGCACGGCCCCGGACTGGTGATCGCACCGCCTGCCGTGGTCGGCAACTGGGCCAACGAGGCGAAGAAGTTCATGCCCGACCTGCGAGTGCTCGTGCACCACGGTCAGAACCGCCGCAAGGCCGACGACTTCCTGGCCATCGTCGACAACTTCGACATCGTGATCACGACCTATGGCACCGCCGTCCGAGACATCGATGTGCTCGAAAAGGTCCACTTCGGCAAGGCCGTCATCGACGAGGCTCAAGCGATCAAGAACCCGGCCGCCGAAACGAGCCGTCAACTTCGCCGCATCAATGCCCGCACCCGCCTGGCGCTGACCGGCACGCCGATCGAGAACGGGCTCGGCGACCTCTGGGCCATCCTCGACTGGGCGAACCCTGGCCTGCTTGGCCCTCGTGCCAGCTTCATCGCCCAGCTCTCCCCCGCCAAGAAGTCGAAGCAGGCCAACGAAGACGCGCTGACCGCGCTCAACGGCATCCTCGTCTATCGCCGCACCAAGATGGAACCGGCGATCGCGGCTGAGTTGCCGGACCGCATCGACGAGCTCGACCACTGCGCGATGACGCCCGAACAGATCGGCCTCTACCAGGCGGTCATCGACGGCCTGGCGGCCGAAACAGCTGCTGCCGACGTCGGCACACCGGCCCGCAAGGGCGCCGTACTGGCGGCCATCACGGCCCTCAAGCAGATCTGCAACCACCCGCTCAACTACAACTCCGAAGACGACAATCTCGAGATCGACGGCCGCTCCGGCAAGGTCGCTCGCCTCAACGAGATCATCGACACCGTGTTTGCAGCGGGCGAACGCATGCTCGTGTTCACGCACTTCGCCTCGTGGGGCGAGCGTCTCGCCGATTACCTGACCGAACGCACCGAGACCGAGGTCGCCTGCTATCACGGCGGTCTTGCTCGTGGCGCCCGCGACAAGATCATCGACGAGTTCCAGAACCGCGAAGGACCAGGTGTCCTGGTGCTATCGCTCAAGGCTGGCGGTACGGGTCTGAACCTGACCTCGGCCAACCACGTCGTGTTGTTCGACCGCTGGTGGAATCCGGCCGTCGAAGACCAAGCCCGTGACCGCGTGTGGCGCATCGGCCAGAAGAACACGGTGATCTGTCACCGCCTGGTCTGCCCCGGAACGATCGACGAACGAGTCGAAGAGGTCGTTGCCGGCAAGCGCGAGATCGCGAACCTTGTGCTGCCCAAGTCCAGCTCGGTCGGCGATCTCGATGCGGAACAATTGCAGGTCGCACTCGGCCTCGATCCCGACATGCTCGTCGACTACGAAGAACGGCCCCCTGAGCCCGAACCCGAGGCGACCGAGAACGACATGGCAGACGCTGAGGAGGTGCCGGCATGAGCGACGGCAACAAGGCTGACGGCAAGAACAAGAAGAATCAGGGCTCCAAGCACCGCAACAACGGCGCCAAGAACCAGCAGGGCAAGAACCAACAGGGCAAGAACCAACAGGGCAAGGGCCAGCAGCAGAACGGCGGCGGAACCCGCAAGCGCAAGAAGAGCCGCAAGAAGCCACGTCTCGATCCGGTCAAGTACTGGGGCGACCCAGGCGCGCTGCCCGTACGTAACGACTACGTGCTCGAGGGCGCAGACCCGACCGCCGTCGTGCGGTCGCTCGGCAAGGCTCCCATTCCCGGCAAGAACTCGGCGCCCGAGCTCTACTTCGAGGTCCTGTATCAGCGAGCGGCCGGCCTGGCCCATGCGCTGTCCTTCGCCGGTGGCCTGAACCAGGACGCCCCGACGCCAACTCAGGGCCCGGGCGATGCCGAAGCGACCGATGCCGATGCAGAGTCGGCCGAGGCGAGCGGTGACTGACATCGAGATCAGGTCGCTGCACCTCGCAGCTCGACCTGAGATGGTCGCCACGGCGCGTCCGAAGCTGTCCGGCATCCGCAAGGCGGCCGTGCGCAACGTCGACCTCGACGAGTTCGGCCTGGTTGGCGACACGATCGTCGACACCGACCATCACGGTGGCGTCGACCAAGCCGTCTACATCTACGCAGCCGACGACTACGCATGGTGGAGCGAACAGCTCGGTCGAGAACTTGCGCCCGGCACATTCGGTGAGAACATCACCGTCGACACCCTCGGCGCCCCGTGGCCCGAGATCAGCGTCGGTGACCTGTATACGTTCGGCGCCGTCGAGCTACAGGTCACCTCGCCGCGGATTCCCTGCGACACGTTCACCGCACACATGCACGAAACGGACTGGATCCGACGCTTCCGCGACGCCCGCCGTCCGGGCATCTACTGCCGTGTACTTGCGGGTGGGGCCCTGGCTGTCGGAGCGGCTGGCACCCGCCGCAACTACGTGGATCCGACCCACACGGTGCTCGAATCACAAGATCTCTTCTACGGCTCGATCGACGACTACGACGACGCATTCATCACCCGAGCGCTCGCCGGACCGATGCACGCCAAGGAACGCGCCAACCTTGTTGGCGAAATGGTCCGACGAGCCGCCCGAGGCTGACGAAATCGGGTTGCGTACGCGCGGCCCGGCGCTACGCTATCGATTCACAATTCGGGGCTATAGCTCAGTTGGTAGAGCGCTTCCATGGCATGGAAGAGGTCAGGAGTTCAATTCTCCTTAGCTCCACTCC
>CAZEMU010000052.1:0-12884 GCA_964513315.1 uncultured Acidimicrobiaceae bacterium
TTGCCGCCTGACATGCGATGCCAAGGGTCTGCACCCACCGACCGCGACCGCTGCGTACGATCGCGGTCGTGGGTGCACCCAGATCGACGGAGCAAGACAGGGGAGCATTGCGCTCTGCGGGTCGCCAGGCCCGGCGATCGCTCACCGGCCTCGCGCGCAGCGGCGCCGAAGCGGCCCTCGCTGCCCATCTTGCGTCGGTCGCGATGCCCTCACGTTGCTGCGTGGGCGTGTACGTCAGCGACGATGGTGAGCCCAACCTTGCGGTGACGGTCGACCGGCTGAGAAGCCGAGGACATTCGCTCGCCTTGCCAGTCCCGGCCGCCGACACGGACGACTTCTCCATGGAGTTTCAGCCATGGCTCGCCGAGGATCAGCTGGCGCCGGGCCGATTCGCCATTCCGTGCCCGCCGCAGCGAGCACCGGTCGTTCCCGACGTCGTGCTCGTACCGCTCGTCCGCTTCGATGCAGCTGGCAACCGCATGGGCCGAGGTGCTGGCTTCTACGACCGCTGGCTTGCCCGTCACCACGCAGTAGCGATCGGCACGGCGTTCGAAGTGCAGAGAGCTGACGGGTTGACGCCGCAGCCGCACGACGTCGCTATGCGCGCAATCGTGACAGAGCTTGGAATTCGCTTCGTGCGGCCGACAGGAACTCGGTGAGCGCGATCCGCCCTCAGGCCGCATCAACGCCGGCCATCGCGACAAAGATCAGCGAATGCCGTCCTACCTTGGTGGGTATCGGCAAAGATGAAGGCACATGCGAGTAGTCGTAGTCGGTGCCGGCGAAGTCGGTACCCATGTGGCGCAGTTGCTGAGCCGAGAAGGCAGCGACGTCACGGTGATCGAATCCGACGCCTCTCGTATTGCCCAGATCGACAAGTTGCTCGACGTGTCCGTTGTGCATGGTTCGGCAACGGACCTCGAGGTCATGCGGACCGCCGGTGTCGGTGATTGCACGCTCCTTGTCGCCGCGACGTCGAATGACGAGGTCAACCTCGTCGCATCACTGATCGCCAAGCTCGAAGGCGCCCGCCGCATCATCGTTCGTCTCGAACGGCCTGGCATCCGTTCCGAGCGGGCCAAGGCCCTGCACGACGCCGTCGGCGCCACACTGGTCATCGACCCCGACGAATCGGTCGCTCGCGAAATCCTCGACCTGCTGACCTATCCCGGTGCCGCCGAAATCGCCCGGCTCGCCGACAACGAGATCCTGATGGTCGGCGCCACGCTCAGTGAGACCGCTCCGTTTACTGGCGTGATGCTGTCCGAGATCGGTGCAGCGAACGAACCGGACTGGGACTTCATTCTCTGCACCATCACGCGTGGCGAGCGCACGATCGTGCCTCGCAAAGACTTTCGCCTCGAAGCTGGCGACAACGTCCGCGTGGTGTGCAAGACCCGAGCTCGGGGCAACGTGTTGCGCCAGCTCGGGCTCGAAACCGTCGAACACCACCGCATCATGATTCTCGGCGGCGGCCGCACCGGCGAGATCCTCGCCCGGGCACTCGTTGCGAAGGATCACATCGTTTCGATCATCGATCGCGACCCGGTCCGCGCTCGTGAGCTGGCCGACTCGCTCGATGGCGTGTTGGTGCTCGAAGGCGATATCACCGACGCGCAGCTACTCGACGAAGAAGACGTCGGCAGCTACGACGCAGTCGTCGCCCTAACCGGCGAGGACGACGCCAACATCCTCGCCTGCCTCTTCGCCAAGAAGTCCGGTGCCCGCGAAACCATCGCTGTACTGCACCGCCTCGAGCTGCGGCACCTGTTGCGCGACGCCGGCGTCGATGTCGCGATCTCGCCGCGTACCGCGAGCGCCAACGAGGTGCTTCGGGTCGTGCACGGCGGCGTGAGCGCCGTCGCAACCACGCTCGACGACGACATCGAGTTCTTCGAGATCGAGGTAGATCCGCTCTCCGAGGCCGCAGGCGCATCGGTACGAGAACTCGGCCTTCCCCGTGACACGTTGATCGCTGCAATCGTGCGTAACGGCAAGCCAAAGATCGGCCGCGCCGACGTACGTTTCCAGAGCGGCGATCACGTGGTCTTCGTCGCCCATGGCAAAGACGTCGATCACCTCAGTCGGTTGTTCACGAACTCGTGACCGGCACCGGCGTCGCTGAAACATTCGTCGACGACGCAACCGGAGGCCCGGCCCGACTTGGGGTCTACGGGGCCGCTATCGGCATCGCCTTCGGACTCAGCGGATTGGTCCTATCGCTCGCGACCGGGTTCGCGATCGGCGACAACAACTCTGATGCCGCGATCATGGTCGTGTTCGCCGTCATCTGTCTTGGTCTGGCCGTGCTACAGCGCCGACGCCCGTTCGAAGCCCGATCCATGCGGCCTGTACCGACGCTCACCGCTGGTGTCGTTGGCTACCTCGTTGTCGCCGCGATCTCGACGATCGTCTATCTGGCGACCGGGACGGTCGACCGCGTCGACGACGCGTTGTACGAGTCGGTCACGGGCGTCGCCACCAGTTCGCTCACGTTGTTCGAGGACCCGCAACAACTCAGCCGGGGCGTGTTGATCTGGCGCAGCGGCACGCAGTGGATCGGCGGCCTCGTCGCCCTCGCCCTTGCAATCGGGCTCTTGCCCTTCCTCGGCGGCTCGCGAGAACTCGCTGATCCTCGACGCCGGGGCGAACGCCGACTGGCGCTTGCTGAGCGTCCGGTGCCAGCGCTCAAGCGAGTCGCGATCATGTACAGCGGTGTCACCGTGGTCGTGACGGCAGCGCTGTTCATCGTCGGGATGGGACCGACCGATGCGGTGGCGCACGCCCTGTCTTCAGTCTCGACAGGTGGCTTCTCGACCCATGCGGACTCGATCGCGCACTTTGATAGCCGTGCGGTCGACATCGTCATGATCATCGTGATGGCTGGCGCTGGCTTTTCGCTCGCGCTCGTCTGGATGCTGTATCGAGGTCAATTCCGCGACACCCGCCGTGTCTACGAGCTGCGGGTCTATGGCGCCGTGCTCGTCTTCGCCTCGACGTGGGTGTGGTGGCTCGTCGAGTCAGACGAGGCGAATGGCGACCGCTTGCTCGACAGCGTGTTCACCGTTGTCTCGCTATCGACGACGACCGGCCATCGAGTCGCCGAATGGGGTTCGTGGCATCCCGGCGCCGAGATGATGCTGCTCTTCTTGCTCGTCGCCGGTGGCATGTCCGGCTCGGTCGCAGGTGGCCTTCGTTGGATTCGTCTGGTTGGCCTCGCCCAGTTCGTGTGGCGAGAGCTGCTCCGCCAGCTTCACCCACGGGCCGTGCGTGCCGTCAAGGTCGGCAACTCGTCGATCAGCGAAGAGTCGATCGACCGCTGGCACGCCCAGCTGGTCTTGACGATGGTGATGGCTGGTACCGGCGCAATCGCGCTTGCGTTCTTCGGAAGCGACATCACCGAAGCGTTGACCCTTGCCTTCAGTGCGGTCAGCACTGCCGGTCCTGCGCTCGCTGAAGACGGCGGAACGCTCGTGCATGCAGCGACGCTGAGCCGATCCGATCGCGCCGCCCTCATGCCGCTCGTCCTGGCAGGGCGGGTGGCGATCACCCCGGCCCTCGTCGCGGTGTCGGTCCTCTACGTCGGTATCAGAAGCCGGTTCTCGGCGAACGCGTTCCGTCGCGGACTGCAAGCCCGGTCCTGACCATGCTGGCCCGCTTCCGCAGCACCGACGTCGCCGAGTCGTTCGACACGCCTCGCGTCGAGCGCCTACGCAAGACCGCCCCGACGGTCCACGTCGTGGGGCTTAGCTTGCTGTTCCTGATCCCCGGACTGCTCGTGGCGTTCGCCATCGAGTGGGGCTCACCCACGTCGCACGATGAGCTCGCATTGCTGCTCGCCATCGGCATCGCTGCGGTGTTTGGCCTTGCGTGTTGGCTCCCGACCGAACCGGGCGCCCAGCTCGCGACCTCGAGCGTTTTCTCGTCGGTCGCGTTCAGCTGGATTGCGTGCTCGATCGTCGGTGCCGTGCCCTACGCGGCAGGTTCAATGTTCGAATGGCGCCACTTCGACAGCGCCCTGTTCGAGGCGGTCAGCGGTTTCTCGGCGACCGGGTCGACGGTGCTCAGCGACATCGAAAGCAACGGCGCTGGCATCTTGATGTGGCGCCAGATCACGCAGTTCTACGGCGGCATGGGCATGGTCGTGCTCGCCGTCACGGTGCTGCCCGCCCTCGGCGTTGGCGGCCTGGCGCTTATGACCGCCGAAGCGCCCGGCACGAACAGCGACCGCCTGGCCCCACGGGTGACCGAAACGGCCCGCACGCTCTGGAAGATCTATCTCGGCATCACCCTGGCCGTGGTCCTGCTGCTGTGGCTCATCCCCGGCCCCTCGCTCTACGACGCCGTCGCCCACGCGCTGACGACCTCTTCGACCGGCGGCTTCTCGACCTACAACTCGTCGATCGGGCACTTCAATTCGTGGCTGGTCGAGGGCGTGATCGTTGCTGGGTTGTTCCTGTGCGGCATGAACTTTGCGCTGCACCATCGGGCATTGCGTGGTGACCTGCGCGGCTACACGAAATCGTCCGACACCAAGGTCTATGTGCTCATCACCGTCGGAGCGATCATCGTCGCAACGCTTGTGAACTGGATCGTCGACGTACGCGATACGGCCGGCAACCTGCTCGACGTCACCTTCCTTGGGTCGTTGCGCGATGCGTCATTCAACGTGGTGACACTGGCATCGAGCGGTGGTTTCGGAAATGCGCGGGGGCCCGACAGCTTGGGCAACTTCGTGCTCTGGGCACCCCAGCTGCAGATCATGCTGTTGCTGATCATGGTCATCGGCGGTTCGGTGGGATCCACCGCAGGTGGGGCCAAAGTGTTTCGCGCCGAGGTCGCGTTCAAGCACGCAGTTCGCGCGATCCGCCGCATTCGTCATCCTCGTGGCGTGCTGCCGATCAAGCTGGGGGAGCAGAGCGTGCCCAGCGACATCGTGCACCGGGTGATCGGGTTCTTGACGACGTTCCTACTGATCACGGTCATCGGTGCAATGCTGGTCGCCGCGACAGGTGCACCGGTGCTCGAATCGATCAGCGCGTCAATATCGGCCATGTCGAACATGGGCCCGGCGCTTGGCGATGCCGGTCCGACCTCGAACTTCTTGGTCTTCAGTCGCCCGGCCCGTGTCGTGTTGACGGTGCTGATGATGATCGGTCGGCTCGAACTCTTCGCGGTGCTGTTGATGTTCGCAACGCCGTCCGCTTCGTTGCGCAACGCTCGCGCACGACGCCAACGCGGCAGCGCCTAGCTGCTTTCGAACGCGGCGGCGAGTGCGGCCCGGAGGAAGCCGGGATCGGACGAACCGGTCGTTTCGCGGGCCGAGTGCATCGCTAGCTGGGGCGCGCCGACGTCGACCGTGTCGAGGCCCGTGCGGGCGGCTGTGATCGGGCCGACCGTCGAACCACACGCGAGGTCGGTCCGGCTGACGAAGACCTGATGGGGTACCCCGGCTCGCTCACATGCGTCGACGAAGAGCGCATGGCCCATGGGCGTCGTCGCGTATCGCTCATTGGCATTGACCTTGACGACCGGCCCGCCGTTCAGTGCGATTTGGTGCTCGGGATCGTGGCGGTCCGCGTAGTTCGGGTGGGTCGCGTGGGCACAGTCAGCACTGATGCACAGCGAGTCTTCTGACGGTGAGGGTCCCACCAATGCGGCGAGTGCGTCGGCGAGCAGGCCACTGTCGGCGCCCGTCGCCGAGGTGCTTCCGACCTCTTCGTGATCGAACAAGGCGATCACCTGGGTGCCGGGAGCGTCGGTTTCAGCCAGCGCCGCGACAGCGGCCCAGCATGACAACTGGTTGTCGATACGAGGCGATGCAATGAACTCGTCGTTCCAGCCCCACAGCGCCGGCGGCATGACATCGAATGTCATCAGTTGGAAGGCCAGGATGTCGTCGGCCTCGACGTCGAGTTCGGCGCCGAGCAGCTCGGTGAGCGAGCGTTCGTCATCGTCGGCGACGATGCCCCAGACGGGCTTCATGTGCTGCTGCTTGTTGAGCTGAAGACCCTTGGTGTTGATTTCGCGGTCCAGGTGGATTGCGAGCTGCGGGACACGCAGCACGGGTCGGTCGATCGTGATCAGGCGAGTCTCGATGCCGTTGGTGCCTCGAACCACGGCGTGGCCAGCGAGGCCTAGGTCCCGGTCGAGCCAGCTGTTGAGTAGAACTCCGCCGTATACCTCGACCCCGAGTTGGTGGAGCCCGGCACCACGAGTGTCTGGCTGTGGCTTGACCCGCAGGTTGGGGCTGTCGGTATGGGCGGTGACGACCCGTACGGGTCCGTCGCCATTTCGACGCCATGCGAGCAGCGAGCCTGCCCTGGCTGCGTAGCCCAGCTCATTGTCGTCACCGGGCTCGGCCGCCACGAACCCCGCTGCATCGAGCCGGCGCACCGTCTCGGCCACACAATGGCGTGGTGTCGGCGACGCCTGCACATAGGCGAGGAAGTCGTGGGCGTCAGCAGCGTGATCCATGCCCGCAGGTTAGTTGTCGATGCCGACACCCCCTGCAGCGCTTCGCCAGCCGTGCCCACGAGTCACACGCCATTGTTAACGGCGTGTGAACGAGAACAACTTGGTCCGAAACGCCTTGGCCGACCGCCCGATGCCAGCGGTAACATGGTGTGTTGCGGGTCTCAACGGCGCGGCCCGCACCGGGCTGTGATGCCTGCGCCGTCCATCCACCACGTATTTGCTTGGGTTTCATGATTTTTCCTTCGCGCAATCCCGACCTTCCTCGACCGCAGGGCCTCTATGACCCTGCAGCCGAACACGATGCATGCGGCGTGAACTTCGTCGCAAACATGCGAGGGCGACGCAGCCACGACATCGTGCAAACCGGTCTGGGCGCGTTGTGCAACATGGAACACCGAGGCGCGGTCGGCTCCGACCCGAACTCAGGCGATGGCGCCGGCATCTTGGTGCAGCTCCCGCACGAGTTCCTGTCGTCGGTCGTCGATTTCGACCTTCCTGACGAAGGCAGCTACGCCTGCGGCATTGGCTTCTTGCCTCAAGACGAGGCCGAAGCAGCCTCGGCGATTGCCCAGATCGAAGAGATCGCCGCCGCCGAAGGTGTGACGGTTCTCGGCTGGCGCAATGTCCCCGTGAACCCGGTCATTCTCGGTGGTGCCTCGGCCCGCACCATGCCGAACTTCCGCCAGCTCTTCGTGACCGCAGCAGACGCCGACGGCACGCTGCTCACCGACATTGCCCTCGACCGGGTCTGCTACGTGCTCCGCAAGCGCATCGAACACGATGTGCAACTTGCGGCCGGCGCAGACGAAGTCAACGAAGCCATGGGTGGCGCTTCCGAAGCTCACGACGGCGTGTACTTCCCGTCGCTGTCGTGTCGCACGATGGTCTACAAGGGCATGCTCACCACGCCTCAGCTCGGGGCGTTCTACCCCGACCTCGGTGACGAAAAGTTCACCAGCGCTATCGCTCTCGTGCACAGCCGCTTCTCGACGAACACGTTCCCGTCGTGGCCGCTCGCACACCCGTATCGCTTCGTCGCCCACAACGGCGAGATCAACACCGTCAAGGGCAACGCGAACTGGATGCGAGCCCGCGAAGCGCTGCTCGCCACCGATGCATTTGGCGACAACCTCGACAAGCTCTTCCCGATCTGCTCACCGGGCGCTAGCGACACCGCCACGTTCGATGAGTGCCTCGAGCTGTTGCACCTCGGTGGCTATTCGCTTCCCGAAGCCGTGCTCATGATGATTCCCGAGCCGTGGGAGCATCACGAGGCCATGCCCGAACACATTCGGGACTACTACCGGTACCACGCATCGCTCATGGAGCCCTGGGACGGGCCCGCTTCGATCGCATTCACCGATGGCAGCGTCATCGGTGCCGTGCTCGACCGCAACGGCCTGCGTCCAAGCCGCTACTGGGTGACCGATGACGACATGGTCATCATGGCGAGCGAGGTCGGCGTCGTCGACGTGCCGCCGAACAAGATCATCGAAAAGGGTCGCCTGCAGCCTGGTCGCATGTTCCTGATCGACATGCGCCAAGGCCGCATCATCCGCGACGACGAGATCAAGCAAGGACTTGCGGGCAGCGCCGACTACACCAACTGGCTGGCGACGCACCAGCGCAATGTCGGCGATCTGGCCGCCGCGCCGGTTCACTCGGACGCCGAGTCGATCACTGCACGCCAGCAGGCCTACGGCTACACGCACGAAGAGCTCAAGCTCCTCCTGACGCCCATGGCGAAGTCGGCCAAAGAAGCGATTGGTTCGATGGGAACCGACACGCCGGTTGCGGTGCTGTCGAAGCGTTCACGGCTGCTCTACGACTACTTCCAGCAGCTGTTCGCGCAGGTCACGAACCCGCCGCTCGACGCGATGCGCGAAGAGATCATCACCGCGACGCTGTCCTGGATCGGCCCCGAGGGCAACCTGCTCGACCGCACGCCTGAGTCGTGCGCCCAGATCGTGACCGAGCATCCGGTGTTGCGCAACGAAGAACTCGCGGCGATCGCGGCCCTGGACAACACCGACGGATTCAACTCGGCGACCATTTCGACGCTGTTCGACCCAGCCTCGGGCGGCGCCGGCTTGCGCGACGCCCTCGAGCGGGTTCGCTCCGAAGTCGACTCGGCAATCGCTGGCGGCGCCAACATCGTGATCTTGAGCGATCGCGGGACGAGCCAAGGCCAGGTTGGTATCCCTGCCGCGATGGCAACCGGTGGCGTGCATCACCATCTGGTCCGCAACAAGACCCGCACCCAGGTCGGCCTGGTCATCGAAACCGGCGAGGCCCGCGAGGTCCACCACGCCGCGGTGCTGCTCGGGTTCGGGGCCAACGCTGTGAACCCGTACTTGGCGTTTGAGACCATCCAGGAACTCGTCGAAGAGAACCTGTACGGCTTGCCGGCAAACCTGACCGTCGACGACGCGCAGACGAACTACGTCAAGGCATGCGACAAGGGTCTGCTCAAGGTCATGTCCAAGATGGGCATCTCGACCATCAAGAGCTATATCGGTGCCCAGATCTTCGAAGCGATCGGCATCGGCGACGAGGTCGTCGGCGAATGCTTCACCGGCACGACCAGCCGCATCGGCGGCGTCGACTTCGACCGCATCGCAGCCGATGTGCAGAGCCGCCACGCACTGGCGTTCCCTGAGGTTCCGTCGGAGCGAGCTCATCGTGACCTCGAGGTTGGTGGCGAGTACCAGTGGCGCCGCGAAGGCGAGTACCACCTGTTCAACCCCGAGACGGTGTTCCGTCTGCAGCATGCGACCCGCGAAGGTCGATATGACATCTTCAAGCAGTACACCAGCGCCGTCGACGATGCCTCTGGCAACCTCGGCACGCTCCGCGGCCTGTTCCGCTTCAAGACCGAAGACTGCACGCCGATCTCCATCGACGAGGTCGAGTCGGCCCAAAGCATCGTCAAGCGCTTCGCAACTGGCGCCATGTCCTACGGCTCGATTTCGGCCGAGGCGCACGAGACGCTCGCCATCGCCATGAACCGGATCGGCGGCAAGTCGAACACCGGCGAAGGCGGCGAAGCCTCGTACCGCTACGTGCCCGACGCGAACGGCGATAGCCGCCGTAGCTCGATCAAGCAGGCCGCCTCGGGTCGCTTCGGTGTGACGAGTGAATACCTGGTGCAGTCCGACGACATCCAGATCAAGATGGCGCAGGGCGCCAAGCCCGGCGAAGGTGGCCAGCTCCCTGGTCACAAGGTCTGGCCGTGGATCGCCGAGGTCCGCCACTCAACTCCAGCAGTCGAGCTGATCTCGCCGCCGCCGCACCACGACATCTATTCGATCGAGGACCTCGCCCAGCTGATCCACGACCTCAAGAACGCGAACCCTCGGGCCCGCATCCACGTCAAGCTCGTCAGCGAATTCGGTGTCGGCACCGTCGCTGCCGGCGTCTCCAAGGCGCACGCCGACGTCGTGCTCATTTCTGGACACGATGGTGGCACCGGCGCATCGCCGCTCACCTCGATCAAGCACGCGGGAACCCCGTGGGAGCTCGGCCTAGCCGAGACCCAGCAGACGCTGCTGCTGAACGATCTGCGTGACCGCATCGTCGTGCAGGTCGACGGTCAGCTGAAGACCGGCCGCGACGTGCTGATCGCCGCGCTGCTCGGCGGCGAAGAGTTCGGTTTCGCGACGGCACCGCTCGTCGTCATGGGCTGCGTCATGATGCGTGTCTGCCACCTCGACACGTGCCCCGTCGGCGTTGCGACCCAGAACAAGGAACTGCGCAACAAGTTCACCGGCAAGGCCGACCACGTCGTCAACTTCATGATGTTCGTGGCCGAAGAGGTCCGCGAACTGCTGGCCTCGCTCGGCCTGCGAAGCATCGAAGAAGCGGTTGGTCGCGTCGAGCTGCTCGACATGACCGACGCCGAAGAGCACTGGCAGAGCGCAGGCCTTGACCTGTCGCCGATCCTGTACCTCCCCGAGGTCGCCGAGGGCGCTGCACGCTCGTGCGTCACGACCCAGGACCACGGCCTCGAGAAGGCACTCGACGTCCAGATCATCGAAGCAGCGCAGCCGGCGATCCTGCACGGCGACGCTGTCGAGATCGACTTGCCGATCACCAATGTGAACCGCACCGTCGGCACCATGACCGGCTTCGAAGTCACCGCTCGACACGGCGGCAACGGCCTGCCTGACGACACGATCCTGGTGCGCCTCACTGGCAGCGCCGGCAACAGCCTCGGCGCGTTCGTGCCCCGTGGCATCACGCTCAACCTGACCGGCGATGCCAACGACTACGTCGGCAAGGGTCTGTCTGGCGGCAAGATCATCGTCCAGGCTCCCGCAGACGCTGCCTATGAGCCCGAAGACAATGTCATCGCCGGCAACGTGTGCCTCTATGGCGCCACGGGCGGCGAGGCCTATCTGCAGGGTCACGTCGGCGAACGGTTCTGCGTCCGCAACTCAGGCGCCGTCGCCGTCGTCGAAGGCGTGGGCGACCACGGCTGCGAGTACATGACCGGCGGACGAGCTGTCATCCTCGGCTCGGCTGGTCGCAACTTCGGTGCTGGCATGTCCGGCGGAACGGCGTTTGTCTATGACAGCAACGGCACGTTCCCGACTCGGGTGAACCGAGACATGGTCGACGTTGACTCGCCCGACACCGATGACTACGCCCTCATTAAGGGCGACATCGAACAACACCTTGCGTACACCCAAAGCTCGCGGGCCCGTCGCCTGCTGGCCAACTGGGACGAAGAGAAGTTCCGCTTCCGCAAGGTCATTCCGAGGCAGTACAAGTTGGTGCTCGAAGCGCTCGAAACCGCGCAACGTTCGGGCGTCGATCCAGACATCGCCGTGATGGCGACGGCACAGGGAGTTTGATCCATGGGTGATCCAAAGGGCTTCATGCAACATGGCCGCCGCTGGCCAAACCGCCGTCCTGCAGACCTCCGGGTCGGGGACTGGCAAGAGGTCTACCTCTACAAGAACTTCGCCGAGGCTGAGCTACGCACCCAGGCGAGCCGCTGCATGGACTGCGGTATCCCGTTCTGCAACAACGGCTGCCCACTCGGCAACCTGATTCCCGACTGGAACGACCTCGTCTACAACGACAAGTGGCGCGAAGCAATCGATCGCCTGCATGCGACGAACAACTTCCCCGAATTCACTGGCCGTTTGTGCCCCGCTCCATGCGAAGCCGCGTGTGTGCTTGGCATCAGCGAAGACCCAGTGACCATCAAGCTCGTCGAGTTGACGATCGTCGAACACGCCTGGGACAACGGCTGGATCGTCCCGGTTCCGCCGTCGAGCGAGACCGGCAAGCGTGTCGCCGTCGTCGGCAGTGGCCCCGCTGGGCTCGCTGCGGCCCAGCAGTTGCGCCGTGCCGGCCATCAGGTCGTGTGCTTTGAGCGTGCCGATCGCGCTGGCGGTCTGCTTCGCTACGGCATCCCCGAGTTCAAGATGGAAAAGAAGTTCCTCGACCGCCGTCTCGAGCAGATGGAAGCCGAAGGCGTCGAGTTCCGCTGCAACACCGAGGTCGGCGTCGACGTGACGGCCGATCAGCTCACCGAAGAGTTCGACGCAGTCGTGCTGGCTGGTGGCGCCACGCAGTGGCGTGACTTGCCGATTCCTGGCCGTGAACTTGGTGGCATCTACCAGGCGATGGAGTTTCTTCCGCCGGCGAACAAGGTGGTCGAGGGCGATCTCGACGAGCACCCGTTCTCCGCAGCGGACAAGAACGTCATCATCATCGGCGGCGGCGACACCGGAGCTGACTGCCTTGGCACGTCGCACCGCCACGGGGCCCGTTCGGTGCACCAGTTCGAGATCATGCCGCGCCCACCAGCCGAACGTGCCGACTCCACGCCATGGCCGACCTGGCCGCTGCAGCACCGCACCTCGTCTGCGCACGAAGAGGGCGGCGAGCGCGAGTTCGCGATCAACACCGTCGAGTTCGTCGATGATGGCAACGGCAACGTCAAGGCGCTCAAGACCGTTCGCGTCGAGCAGACCTTTACCGATGGCCGCATGTCGTTCGAACCGGTCGAAGGCAGCGAGGAAGAATTCGCGGCCGACATCGTGCTGCTCGCCATGGGTTTCACCGGCCCCGAGAAGTCACCGATGCTCGAACAGTTCGGTGTCGATCTGACCGACCGAGGCAACGTCGATCGTGACGAAGCCTGGGGCACCAATGTCGACGGCGTCTACGTCTGTGGCGACATGGGCCGTGGCCAGAGCCTCATCGTGTGGGCAATCGCCGAGGGCCGCGCCTGCGCGGCTGCAGTCGACGAAGCGCTGACCGGCGCAACCCAGCTGCCAGCTCCACTCACCCCATCGGCACAACAGCTCCGCTAGTAGTACGCCTTTGCTCGCAGGCTCGCAAACGCTTGGTTCAACCCTCCACGCGTGCGGTCCTGGCGAGGTTCACTGTCC
>CAZEMU010000052.1:12984-28078 GCA_964513315.1 uncultured Acidimicrobiaceae bacterium
CGCAAACGCTTGGTTCAACCCTCCACGCGTGCGGTCCTGGCGAGGTTCACTGTCCACTAGTAGTACGCCTTTGCTCGCAGGCTCGCAAACGCTTGGTTCAACCCTCCACGCGTGCGGTCCTGGCGAGGTTCACTGTCCACTAGTAGCCCGCCTTTCTCGCTGCGCTCGAAACGCCTAGCTCGGTGCGGCTACGCGGCGTCTGGAGCGTCGTCGATGCGGCGTAGGTCGCCGTGTTCGACCGCGTTGACAACCGGACGAACGCGCAGCAGATACCAGGTCGCGATGGCCATCCCAGGGATCACCAGGAACAGCCCGAACGCAGTGAGCCCGACCCAGGTGAGTTGGCTTCGTCCCGCGAGTCCCCACGCCCAGGCGGGCCGTCGAGCAGCATCGAGGAGCGCCCACAGACTGAGCGCAATCGGAATCGTGGCGAGGGTGAGCCAGACGATGAACGTCACGTCAGCCCGTCAGGACTTGCACCGCAACCAGCGCTGAGGCTGCGAGCGAGACCCAGCTCGCAGCACAGAGCCAACCCGCGGGGTGGTCGACGGCGACCCGCTTGCGCGCAACTTGGCCGAGCACGATCCAGGCCCGCCCCAGTCCGTATCCCAGAGCCGCACCGATGGCTCCGAGCAGCGCCGCGACGGTCGTTGACCCCGGGGCGAGTACGAGTACCACGGCGACGCCGTACGGCGCTGCGGTCGTGATGTAGGTGCGGACGCCAGTGCCGAGCTCGAATGCGAACCTGGCCGCCGCACGGACGGGATGCTCGAAGAAGACATCGCGAGGGATCTGCCATGCACGTTGAGGCAAGTCCAGACACAGAACGCCAGCCTGATGCAACGCCAACAGCCCGAGCAGGCACAGGGCCAGACCGGCCCGCCATGCGACGGGCAAGGGGCTGACCAGCCCGGCGAGCACAGCGAGGCCGAGTCCGGTTGTCATGGCTCCCAGGAGCGCCCCGCCGAGGAAACCACCTGCGACCGCAGGCCGGGCGTGCTGATGCAACATCAGCGCGCCATTCACGCTTCAAACAGAGCCGGACAGCGAATAGCCCGCACCTGCGCCGGCAGCGAGCAACGCAATGGCGGTGCTCCACGGAGCGGCGACCGTGGGTGAGATGACCGCGAGCGCAGCTACGGCGGCCACCGCTAACGCTGCCTGCAGGTGACGTCTTTGCGTCGACGCTTCAGGACGGGCCAGCCGGCGCTTCGATGCGCCTGGGGCCACGTCGCTCATGCGATGACGACCGGTTCCTCGGCCAACGCTCGTGTGGTGCCGGTCGCGGTTTCCGCGACGACTGTGACGACGTGCTGGCCGGTGGGCAGTTCGAGGGTCAGCTCGAACCCGCACGGATGATCGACGCCGTAGGTCAGCCTCGCCTCGTCATGGTCGAGGCCCGTCTCGGTCTGCTCGGAGACGCCCGTGGCAGATGCCGTCAGGGTGATGAGTTGTTCAATGTCGTTCGGCGATACGGCCCAACCCCGAATCGTGACGACCGATCCGTCGACGTCGATCTCATCGACCTGGCCCCACACGACGTCGGCCGCGTCGAGCGCATCGCCAGACCCGGATGGTCGCCCGGTCGAGGTCGCATCATCGGCCTGAGTCTCGACTGCGGCGCCAAGCGTGCGACAGCCGAGTGCGGTGCGGCTCTGGTCTTGCGGGTCGATCAGCTCGACACAGACGGTGGCCTCGGCCTCGGGCAGTTCGAAGGACAGCGCGAATCCCGTCTCGCTGCCGAGCTCGGGGAACGCCGACGCGACGTCGGGCCGAGGCAGTTCGGTCGAGGTGGTCGCAACGGGTTCGCCGTCGACGAGAACTTCGACCTCGACGGGTCGATCCGTGTCGGCGTCGCCGGCCCAGCCGGAGACAAACCCGGTGGTGGCTCCAGAGCGGCGCAGGACCTGGACGATGCCGGTGCTCGGGGTTTCACTGACGATGTCGACCGCAGACGGCTCCGGTGTCGGGGTGACGGTCGGCGCTGGTGTCGGCGTGGGCTCGGTGTTCGTATCGTCGCTGCGGTCGGGCTCTGGCGTCGGCGTTGGGGCGGTCGGCAGGCCGCTGATCGTCGTGCTGCCGCCGTCACCGCGCACACTCTGGCCGGAGCCGACGGACAGGTTGACGCAGCCGATGGTGACGCTGAGTGCGCCCTGAAGTGCGTTGACACAGAAGCGGTAGTCACCTGGTTCGACCGGAAAGCTCACGGCGTAGCCAGTGTTCGGTCCGGCGCCGCGCACTGAACCAGCGACGTCGGGTCGGCTCAGTCCCGCCTTGCCAAAGTGAATGATCTGGTTGTTCGCCGTGATGCGCATGTCCACGGGTTGGCCGCTGGCGTCGGCAATCCATCCGTTGATGGTGACCGAGCCGCCGTTGTCGACGGCCGACTCGAGGCGTCCGGCAGGGCGCCAGTTGGTGGCGACCGCTGCGTCGGGGAGGTTCTCGCCCGGCGCTTGTTCTTCGCCGAGCGGCACGCATTCGGTGACGGTGCGGCAGATAAACGGGGCAGGTCCGGTGTCGGTCTGGACGTACCCGTCACTGCAGCGGTACTCGATGGTGCTGCAGTTGCCGCACACGCCGTTGAAGCGCCACAACCAGCCATCGGCGATGTCGCCGTCGCCGCAACCACCGGCGTACAGCGTGTAGCCGTTCGCGGGGTCGTTCCGGAAGAAGCCGTCGCTGCCACAGCAGTCGGTGCAGATCGGTGAGGAACCGCAACCTGGTTGGCAGTTGTCGTTCGCGTTGTACGGCGGGCAGAACGTCAGGATGCGTCGGGGATATTCGCCGACGACCCCCGTTTGGGCCTCGACCCGTCGGGCGGGGCCAAACAGATTGGCGAACGAGACGGCCGTCGTTGCCGCTGCGGCGGCTACGGACGAGCGCAAGAACGTACGGCGAGTAGCCCGGAGGCGCCGCCCTCGGCGATCGTCGACGACGGCTGACACGAACCCGCTGTTGACGAGATCATCGGTCAGGAGCGGTTCGGTGCCGGGCCGTGCGGGCATCGGCTGACGCCGCGCTGGCTGAGGTTCGGCGGGCCGGCGACTGAGGCCGACGAGGTCGTTGAAGCGCACCATGAAAGGGGTCGAGCTCGATGCCGAGAGTGGATCTTCTCGATTCCGGCCCGTCGAGATGGTACTCGGAGCGTGCGGCGCGAGACGGTCGCGTCGGGGTGAATTCGTCAGGTGTGACGACTCACCAATTCGACGAGATCCGCGCCGGACACGAGTGCCCGAGCTGCGGTCACTCGGTGGTCGTCAACCACGAGCGCGAATGGCGTGATCGCAATGCCGAGCTCGGGATCATGGGGTCGGCGGTTGAGCCCGTCCAGACCCAGGCTGTCCAGAAACGTCGATGCCGACGGGTCTTGGGCGATAGCCGTCACGCCGTCGCCCCGTGGTAGCTGCGCAAGCGCGGCCGCGACCTGATGCTTCCCGGTTGCGGACTCGGCGCCGAGGACGAGCACCAACCCGTGTTCAACCTCGGTTGCGAGATCTGCCCGAGCGACGGCTCTTCGAAATCGCTGCTCGTATTCTTCGCGGCCGAGGCGGCGCGACGGAGGTTCCATGCCGCCCTGGACCGCGCGTTCGAGTAGGTCGAGCCGGCTGAGCAAGTGGTAGCAAACGAGCCCGAGCACCACCGCGGCGACGGCGACCACGATCAGGGCGGCCTGGGTGAACGTCATGCGGACACCTCTTCGACCCGCATGCCGGCATCACGAGCGACGTCGTGCACCAGATGGACGGTCGGGGTGACACCACGGGCGACCAGGCCGTGTTCACCGATGGCAACGGTGTAGGGAAGCGGGTCAGCGCCGACGCCAGCTGCAACCTCAGCATCGTGTTCGACACTCGTCATGCCGAGCTGATCAGCGAGCGCTCGAGCGAAGGGCCGCGGCCGATCGACATAACGCAGCGATGTCGGCGCATCGAGCGAGCTCCACGCGTGCTCCATCTCTTCGACCAGACGTTGGCAGGCATGGCAGCTCCGTGACACGAACACGTGCACGCCGGGCGAAAGAACGTCCTCGGGAGCGTGGCGTGGCTGCGATGACTCGGCCGAGCTGGTGGCGTCAGTTGCGTGATGTCCGGGAGGAAGACCTTCGGTGAGCGTGACTTCGAGCAGCCCAATTCGGGCTTGGATCTGGTTCACGACGATCGCAAGCACAGCCAGGCCTGCGGCGATGACGAGGGCGGCGCCGACGGTGCTCACGACGGCTTCGGCGTGTTTCGGGCAGGTGCATGGCTGTCGAGTCGGGCGAGTTGGGCTCGAGAGAACTCAGGCCAGCCGAGCGCCTCGGGAAGGACGTAGATGGCCGCTGCGGCGCCGAGCCCGACGGCAAGCGCCCCAATCCGCTCTGCGACGGCGAGAGATCCGGCATCAGCGATTGCGAGCACGCTGACGGCCAGGACGGCGACCGCTCGTGCCAAGGACCACGCCGACGTTGGGGCGGAGGAGAACGAACAGGCGCACGGGAGCTCAGAGCCCGTGAGCAGCAAACGCGAGATCCACGCGACGAAGCCGAGCCCGAGGACACCGCCGGCGACAGCGACGGTCGGGAGCCACGAAGGGTCGATGATCACACCGACGGCGATGGACAGCGTGAGCAACACTTCGACGAAGACCAGAATGGCAGCCGCCGCTCGATCCGCGTCGAGATGGCGCCCGAGCAGGTCTCGCAGCCGGTCGTGGTGCCAGGTGTGGGTGAGCGCTCCCACCGCGATGAGCCCCCAGCCGATGGAGCCGAGGACGACCGTCATGACGTCCAGGTGACGTCGAGCGCAGCGAGTGCTGATGCGCCTTCGTCTGCGGTGGCATCGGCGCCGAGCATCAAGATGACCCGGGCGGTTGCCGTGACGAGCGTGAGCCACGGGCTGCCGTCGGCGTGTTGGCCGCCGTACAACTCGCCGTGGTCAACCTCGGTGCCGGACCAGTCAGGTAGTTGCCGATCGACGTCGGCCGTCAATGGGGTGATCTCGACGATGCCAGCTGGCGTGGTCATGGCGACGCGAGGGTCTCCGACGATCTCGGCTGCGTCGTCGGGATCGATGGCGATGCCCAGTGCTGTTTGGGTCGGGCGGAGCGCTCCGATGAGGTCGACTGCGGCTGCGGCACTCAGGTAGGTCTGGGTCGAAAGCACACCAGATTCGCCACTCACGATCGCCTGGTAGCGGTGCGTCGCCTGTGTCTGGACGGTGTCGATCGACTCGATCACGTGGCCCTGGAGCTCGCCCACGGTGAACTCGCCGGTGGTGTTGGCGTAGTTGAACGCAGAGCGATCTGCGGTCGACAGGACCTGGTGGGTCACCCCGTCGAACGCAATGTCGACATAGCTGGTGAAGGGCTGGCTCAGGTCAAGCGTTGGGTGCGTGACCAAGAAGAGGTCGCCGGTGATCGCGGTGCCGCGTTTCGTGGAGCTCATGGTGGCGCCAACAGCCTAGGAGCCGGTGAAGGACCTCACCCGGTCAGGGGCGCACCAGATCACAAGTGCGGAACCTGCCTAGAAGGGGAGCGCATCGAGGAAGCCGAGGGCTTCGTCGATGCACTGCATGGATCGCGGCGTCGCGAAGTGATCGCACCGGCGCAATTCGGTGAAGCGCGCGTCGGCGAGTGCATCAACCAGCGGATCTGCCGGTCCGGCGAAGTCGCCGTCGCCGAGCAAGACCAGGACGGGCATGGTCACCGGCGCCAGGTCAGCTGGCGTCAGTCGCTCAGCAGGGGAGTGGATCAGCGCCCGGAGGGCCTCGGCATCGCTGTCGGGGTTGTTGGCAAGGTCTGCGAAGTAGCGGGTGAACGGGTCCGCCGGGTCGCCGTGCCCATCGATCGCGGCGACGATCTGTTCATGGTGGCCGCGGTCCTCGAACACGTTGGCGCCGACACCGGTCAGCACGAGTCGAGCGAACCGCTCTGGCGCCTCGGCTGCGCAGCGGAGCAAGGTGATAGCGCCGAGTGAGAATCCGATGGCGTCGACCGGCTCAGCGGGAAGGGCGTCGAGTACGTGACGATGCATCTCGCCGTAGGCGGCAGGGTCGTGCGGTTTGTCGGCGGTGCCGTGACCGAGCAGGTCGATCCCAATCGTCGGCCGGCCGGCGTCACCGATGAGGTCCATCCAGCCGTTGCCTTGCCAGGTGTCGGCGGCGGAGCCTCCGAGTCCGTGGACGAGAACGATGGGGCGGTCGGCGGGGGTTTCAGACACGAGCAGCCTCCCAGCAGCCTCGGGCGATCATGACCGATCGCAGCACATCGGGACGGTCCGTCATAATCCCGTCGACACCGATGTCGAGCAGCTCGTGCATCGTCTCCTCGTCGTCGATAGTCCAGACATGCACATGCACCCCTCGGTCATGCGCGACCTTGACGAAGCGCGCGGTCGTGACAGGCCAGTTGCGTCCCAAAGCCGAGAACGATCGAGGCACCTGCGCAGACGGGGCCGTGAATGGGCGTCCAGGAAAACCTCGGCTCTGCAGCAGGAGCCGAACGGCGTCGCGAGGACCCATCGAGGTGCAGAGGTCGGGTCCAAGCTCTTGTTGGCAGAACCGGATCCTGCGATCGCTAAACGATCCGACGCAGACACGATCGATGGCGCCGTGGCGCTCGATCGCCCGCACGAGCGGTTCGACCGACGCGTCGGCCTTTGGATCGATGTTCACGTTCAGCGTGGGCCATGTCGAGAGGACCTCGTCGAGGCGAGGGATTCGGTAATCGCCGCCGAACCGGATGCCGTCGAGCTCTGCGCTGGACAGGTCGCCGACGTAGGCGTTCACGCCAACGATGCGACCGAGGTGGTCGTCGTGAAACGCGTACAGCTGACCATCGGCACTGGCATGGACGTCGGTTTCGATGTAGCGAAACCCGAGGTCCACGGCGTCTTGGAACGCATTGAGCGTGTTCTCGGGATGGCGCAACGTGCCACCGCGGTGTGCGATTGCGAGCACCGGGCCTTGACCGGCCGGTTGTGAGCCCAGGAAGGGGAAGCGCTTGGCCACGTGGTGACCGTAGTGCCTGTGTGCCGCTTGGTCGGTCCAGAGAAACAGTCCGACCGAACGGGTCAAAGGCGCTCGCCCGGAACCTACGCTTTGGGCCGTGGATGCCCTGCGTCGCCGGTTCGCCGAGCTTGTGAACGAACCCGACCCTGGGCCCGATCGCTTGGCCGAGGCAGCCCTGATCATCGCCGCCGCCGTGGAGCCCTCGACCGAGGTCGGCTTCGAGCTGGATCGGCTCGGGGCACTCGCTGCATCGTGCACCGCTACTGACGCTGGGGCGCTGAGCGATGAGCTATTCGGAAGCGGCCGCTTCGCCGGCAACCAGGGTGACTACTACGACGCGGCGAACTCCGTCCTACCTCGTGTGCTGGACCGAGGCCTTGGCATTCCCATCACGCTGGCCGTGCTGTTCATTGATGTCGCCCGACGCCGCGACATCATCGTGCAGGGGGTCGGCATGCCCGGCCACTTCCTGACTCGCAGCGGCGACGTGTTCTTCGACCCGTTTCACGGCGGCATTGCGCTCGATGAGGCAGGGTGCGAGCGGATCTATCAGCGTTTGGCCGGTCGACCGGTGTCGCTGCCGAGCGGGGCGCTCGATCCGACGCCCGAGCCCGTGATCCTGCAACGCATGCTCTGGAACCTGCGCAGCATCGCCGAAGGTCGCAATGATGGCGAGCTTCGTTTTCGTGTCCTCGGCCTATTGCAGACGTTTGACGACATGTCGCTGCAAGTACGGATGGCATGGGCGTCCTCGCTCGCCGAGCGGGGCCAGTTTGGTGAGGCCGCCATTGCCGCTGAGGCTGCAGCGGAGCGGGCGCCCGAAGCTGCGAGCGCGCGATTGCGGGCGATGGCCGAGCGCTGGGCGGCTCGCTTGAACTAGCGGCGATGTTGCTACTGGGGCTGCTGTAGCCTCACAGTAATGTCGCGCCGCACGAAGATCATCTGCACCATTGGCCCCTCGAGCGATGACCCCGTCATCCTCCGGGAGATGATTCGGGCCGGTATGGACGTCGCCCGTATCGCGATGGCGCACGCGACCGTCGACGAAGCGATCGAGCGGTCACGCCGCATTCGCGAAGCCGCAGCCGATGTCGGCCGCCCGGTTGGGATCCTCGTTGACCTTCCTGGTCCGAAGATCCGGGTCGGCGGCTTCGATGAGAACGGTGTCGAACTCGAGACGGACTCGACCGTCGAGCTGCGGGTCGGCAACGAAGCGTGCGATGCCAAGACGGTGTTCGTCGACTACGAAAATCTGTTGAGCGACGTCCGCGGCGGCGACGAGTTGGCCTTCGGCGATGGCGGCGTCGTCGTGGCCATCGAAGATCGAATGGGCGATGCCCTGGTTGGCCGGGTCACAAGCGGCGGCGTCTTGCGCGGTCGGCCCGGTGTGCACATCCCATCGGAACGACTGTCGTTGCGATCGCCAACCGATGCTGACCTGCGAGCCCTCGACGTGTTCCTCGATGAGGGCGTCGACATGATCGCCTTGAGCTTTGTTCGATCCGGTAGCGACATCCGCCGACTCGGCACGCAACCGCATCCCACCGGGCCGCTCATCGTCGCCAAGATCGAGAACCGCGCTGCGGTGGACAACCTCGACGGCATCATCGCCGAGTCGGGCGCCATCATGGTCGCCCGCGGTGACCTAGGTGCAGAGTGCTCCCTCGCCGAGTTGCCGCACTTGCAGAAGGAGATCATCCGCCGCTGCATCGCTGGCGGCTTGCCCGTGATCACGGCGACCCAGATGCTCGAGACGATGATCACGGCACCGACGCCGACCCGGGCCGAGGCATCTGACGTCGCGAACGCAGTCTTCGACGGAACGTCGGCGGTCATGCTCAGCGGCGAAACAGCAATTGGCGCACACCCGGTCCGTGTCGTCGAGACGATGGCCGAGATCGCGAGCCGCGCCGACGAACGCTTCGACCACGCGGCCTGGGCCGACAAGCTCGAAGCGCTGCACCTGAACTCCAAGAGTGAACCGCACGCTGCCATAACCGACGCCATGACCTCTGCGGCGGCGCGGGCGTGCGAGAGCCTCGACATTGCGGCGATCCTGGCGATCTCGGGCACCGGTTTCACCGTGCGATCGATGGCCCGCTTCCGGCCTCGGGCGAACATCCTTGGGTTCACCAACAACCCAAACACCTACCGCCAGCTCACCTCGAGCTGGGGCACGGTGCCGATGGCGTTCGAAGCGACCGACGCCTACGAAGACCGCGTGGTGCAAGCCACCCAGCGCGCCAAAGAAGCCGGCCTCGTGCATCCGGGCGATCTCGTCGGTGTGCTGGCCGGTATTGACACGAGCGGTGCTGCAACCGACGTCTTCCGCATCATCAGGGTGCGTTGACACAGGCTGCATCGCAGCCCGAGAAGCTTCGCTGCACGGGTGACCGCGCTCGCTGCGCAGGCAATACGCTGCGGCCATGACCGACATCAATCTCTCTCGCAGCGGCCCACCCGAAACCGTTCTGCCGCCGGAACCGGTCGAAGTTGTCGCCGCGCTCGACGCGGCGATGCAGAGCGATGACCCTCGAGGCGCCGTGAGTGTCGTTGTGGCCGACAACCCAGCCCTACTCAACGGGTGGGCCGAACTCGGCCGCCTCGCTCGCGACGACATCGAGGCCTACGCCGCATTTCGCGTCGGCTACCACCGCGGCCTCGATCGCCTTCGTGCCAACGGGTGGCGGGGGAGCGGCTACGTCCGCTGGCAGCATCCGACCAACCGCGGCTTCTTGCTCGCACTCCACGGTCTGGCAACCCAAGCCCGTGCTATCGGCGAGGCGGACGAGGCAGAGCGATGCGACCTGTTTCTACGCCAGCTCGATCCCGCGTGGCCACCAGCTGACCTCGCCGACGCGACGTCGTAGGCAGCCAAGTCCTTCACCGCGCTCGAATCGTGCGAGGGAGCAGCAAGTGGCGCCCTCAACGACCGCGAGTGGGTAGTCTCGCTCCATGCTGTCGCCAGAGAACCTTGAGCCCCGGTGACGGGGCCGGCGGCCTATGAGCTGATCACAACCCCTGACGGACTCGCCGAAGTCATCGAGCAGCTGGCCGATGAGCCTCGGTACGCGATCGACACCGAGTTTCATCGCGAGCGTACGTACTACCCGCAGCTGGCACTGATCCAGATCGCATGGCCGGGTTCACTTGTGCTGATCGACCCGCTCGCGGTCGACGTCGAACCGCTGGCCGAGGTCCTATCCGGACCGAGCACGGCGGTGCTACACGCAGCCTCGCAAGACCTCGAAGTCCTGGAACTCGCAACGGGTACGTCTCCTCAGGCAATGTTCGATACGCAGGTTGCTGCGGCCTTCGTCGGCATGCGGACGCCGTCGCTTGCTGCGCTCCATGACCACTTCCTCGGCCTCAAGCTGCCCAAGGCCAACCGGCTCACCGATTGGCTCGCCCGCCCGCTCGAAGACGCACAGCGCAGCTACGCGGCGAGCGATGTCGAGAACCTGCTCGAAATTCAGGATCTCCTGATCGCCGAGCTCGAAGGATTCGGGCGACTCAAATGGGCGCTCGACGAATGTGAGCTCGTCCGAGCCAAGGGCATCGCAATCCGGGACCCCGAGATGGCTTGGCTCCGCATCAAGGAAGCCCGCTCGCTCGGCCAGCGGGCCCGCACCGCAGCGCGTGAGATCGCCAAGTGGCGAGAACTCAAGGCCCAACATCGCGACATTCCTGTACGCCATGTCTTGCCGGACCTCGGCGTCGTCGCGTTGGCGCAACGGCCGCCGAAGCGGGTCGAAGACTTCGCAAAGACACGCGGGCTTGAACGACGATCGGTGAGCAAGAAGGATGCCGCCGAGCTGCTCGAGATCATCGCTGCGTCATCAGATCTGCCGCCACCCGCGGCTCAGCCCAAGCGTTCTGGCGGCGGGCCTGACCTGCGTCCTGCAGTCACGCTCATTGCGGCCTGGATGGGCCAGTTCGCAGACGACATGCGCCTGGACCCTGCAATGCTTGGTTCTCGCGCCGACATCGAAGAGTTCGTCCGCGGCGGCGACTCACGTCTCCATCACGGGTGGCGTCACGAGTTGGTTGGACGGCCAATGGCTGCACTGCTGGCTGGCGACGCAGCGGTCGCCTTTGACGGCGACGGTCGAGTGGTGGTCGAGCAGCGATCGTACCAACCCGTCGGCGACGACCTCGGCCTCGCCTAGAACCAACCTTTTCGGGCTCGGATTGGTCCGAGAGGCTCATCAGAAGGCTGGAAACCCGGTCCACGTGCGCGTATCTGGTTTCTGGGAACAAACGTTGGGCACCTAAGGTTGCATAGCCACGGAGTTTCCCCTCGAGATGTCGTGGGGCAGATGGCAGCGACTGTTAGAGTCGTGGCCTGTAGCAAGAAGAAGGAGCCGCCCAGTGAAGAAGGGACGCCATCGTCGTTACGAAGAGGCCCGAGAGCTGAAGCGCACTTCGGACGGTTTCGACGACTTCCTCGGACCTCGCGACGAGCCCTGCATTGAGTGCGAGGGCCTTCCGGGTGAGCACAAAAGCTGGTGTGCACTGGCTGACGCTTCCGCCGACACCGGCGACCAGCTCTTCCCCAGCTAGCGGGATTTCACAACGCACACGCCGCCCACGCGCTGAGTGCGTCGGAAGCGGCGGTTAGCCCAACTCGACGGGCGTTTCGAGGGCCTGTTCAGCGCGCTCCTTGAGCAGCGATTCCAGATGGTCTGCGGGGCCGTCGCCGACGAGTTCACGAAGCTCGTCGAGGTGATGTTCCCAGGTCGCTCCACCTGGCACTGCCTTGGGAAGGTCTTCGGTGCACCACCACCCGAAGTCTGCGCCCCCGTCACCCCAGTCGGAACGACGCCAGGCTCGAACCGCAACCGTTCGGGTGCCGCTGCCGTCTTGATATTCCTCGAGGCGGAACGGGACCTGCCAGCAGACTGCAGGCTTCCAGTCGAGGGGTCGTTCCTCGGCCTGTACTGCCCCGATGTGCAGTGCACAGCCATGGCCTCCGGCGAACGATCGATCGTTCAGGAAGATGCACGCATCGTCGACCGTGCGGGTCACCATGTCCCCGTCGACCGTGTCAAAGAGATCGTCATCGGTGACAACCAGGTCCCGGTTCTGCCACACCTGTGCGTCGAGGCGTGCAGCTGCTTCGGCGATCAACTCTTGCTCTTCAGTCTCGATGAGATGGGCGCCGTGGGCGCAGCAGCCGCGGGCACCGTTGTCAGCAGGCTCGGTCCCTTTGCAGGTCGTTCCAAAGGTGCAGCTCCAGCCGCTCTCGAGGAAGGTCAGATCGAAGAGCCACGTGGTGTCCTCGTCGTCGAGGAACGAGAGCCACCGTTGGGGCTCGTCGAGATAGCCCATCAGGCGCTTTCCGTCTCGGAGCGTAGGGTCACGTGCTGCGTAGCGAAGAGCGTCGAGGCAGCTGTAGGCACAGTTCAGCGGCGACGGCCACGCCGCGTTCGAGCAGCTCTGGGGCAAGCCCCTCGTGGGTGCTTCCCCAACGCTGATGTGGCCCGGTGATGCCTGCGAACAAGACCGGTGCGGCGGTCGCGTAATGAATCTCGCCAGCCCCGATGGCTCCGCCGGCTGGCACCGCAACGGGCTGACGGCCGTGGACCTTCTTGAGTGCTCGGGTATGAGCAGCGAGGGCGGCCGAGTCGGCTTGGAGCCGGTAGGGACGAGCAGACGCATCGATGCGCATCGCGACGCTGAGCGAGTCGGGCGTGTTGTCCTGCACCCACGCACGCAACGTGCGTTCCACATCGACGGGTCGCTGATCGGGGATCAGGTAGATCGCGATTCGTGCAGTTGCCGATGCGGGGGTTGAACCGTGGGGAGCGGCGGCGCTCATATCGAGGATGCTCAGGACTGGCCATTGGGTGGCACGATCGATCGGAGCGAGTGACCCGGACGGCAAGCTGCCTCCAATGGCGTCGACCCAGTCCGTGCCAGCAAGCGAGGTGAGTGCGTCTCGCTCGGGCCGCTGCGCTCGGGTGTAGAACTCGTCGAGAACGATCCTGCCCTTGTCATTGCGCAGCGACGCGATCATGTCGACCAAGCGGTTGAGCGGGTTGAGCGTGGCGCCCGCGTAGGCGGCATCGTTCACGGCACGCGGCGCCGTCAGCGTGATGGTCGCTTCGAGCCGTCCTCGGGAACCAACGGTCACGGTGGGCATGTCAGGAGCCCAGCTGATCGAGTCAGTCAGCACCACGACGTCAACCGGGCTGTCCACGTGGGCGTCGATGATCGACGATGCGTCATCGCCCGGGCCGATCGAGATTGCCTGGAGATTGACGGGCTCATCGCCGGGCGTCATGACCGTTGCCTTAAAGCCCTCAAGGAACGCCATGCTCGCTCCGAGCAGGCGACCGGTTCCCGGGCCCCGCAGCTCGTCGGTGCTCATCGAGGGGAGCGCCGTGGCAGGAGCGTCGGAGGGGCTGAGATCGCCGACGTCGTGCGAACCGATCATCAGGACCGATGGGGCTTCGGCTCCGGCCCGGCGGCGATCGGTGGTCAGGCTTGCGCTGCCGATGCGTGTCGTATCGCCGATGTTCAGCTGGTTGAAGTAGTCCTGGGTGACCTGAGTGCGGTCTTCGTCGGCTTCGAGCCGGGTCCATTCGATGAAGGCCGAGCGGAGGTTGGCGTAGTTGCGGTCCAGGTGGCCATTGACGTCAGCGGAAGCGGGCACGGAGAGACTGTAGTGCCGCGTGCGACGGAGGGCGCAGTGGTTGCTCCCGTCGGTATCGGGCGCGAGACTCTCGCCATGTCACCGGAGATCGAGGACCTGTGTAGCCGCCTGGACCGGATCAGCGAGGACCTCGCCGATCTCGCAATGCGTCGACTACGCGACAGCATCGATGCGGGCGGGCACGAGCTGCCGGTTGATGAGAAGCTGATTACCCGTGCTCGCCGAGCGGTCGAGAAGGCTTCGGGGTTGCTGCGATCAAGCAACGGACCCGTCGACGAATGGGCCTAGCCCTTCGGCTGACTCGTTAGCGCCGGCCGTTGACGGCGTCGATCAACTCGCGGAGACGGGCGTAGCCGCGGCGGTTGAACTCGAACGCAATCCGGGGCAGATCGACTTCGTCGCGGTCGCGTCGTTCGGCTTCGGTGACCTCGATCGGTTCAATGCGTCCCGCACGGACGATGTCGGCGAACTCGTCGTTCAATCGTTCGAGTTCGGCTTCGCTCAACGCGTTCTGCAGGCGCATGACCAGGCGGCGGCCGACGAGTCGAACGCTGTGATAGTTCGTGTAGAACCCGCAGATCTCATCGACGGCCTCTTCGACCGAATCGGTAAGTTTCACGAAGCTCAAGTCATCGGCCGAGATCAACCCGTCGTTGAGGAGCTGGTCGTTGACGAACTCGAGCCATCCCCGCCAATACGTATCGCCAGGAGCGTCGAGCAGCACGACCGGCGCCGGATAGGTCTTGCCGGTTTGGAGCAGCGTCAGGAGCTCAAAGCTCTCGTCCATCGTGCCGAAGCCGCCGGGGAGCAGGGCATAGCCGTGGGACTCCTTCATGAACGTCAGCTTGCGGGTGAAGAAGTACTTGAAGTTGATGAGCTTCGGGTCGTCGGCAATCGCCGGCGCCGCCTTCTCTTCGAACGGAAGCGAGATGCCGACACCGAAGCTGTCCTCGGCACCAGCGCCCTCGACGCCCGCGGCCATGATGCCTGGCCCGCCTCCGGTGATGACCATCCAGCCGCGTTCGGCGATCGCCGAGCCGAGGTCGACTGCAGCTTGGTAGTTCGGGTGGTCGGTCGGCGTGCGAGCGGAGCCAAAGATCGACAGCTTGCGGGTGTCTCGATACGAGCTGAAGACACTCATGGAGTGTCGGAGTTCCTTAAGCGCCGAGTTCACGAGCTTGAGGTCGCCCCGGTTGTCCTGATCGCGACCGAGCCGGAGCGCGGACACGATCATCTCGAAAACAAGATCGTCGTCGTGGGTACCGCCAGCCTGTTCGATGAGACGCTGAATGGTCTCGTCAACAGTCCGGTCGCCGGATCGATAGCGGGGGAGTTTGTCCACGCTCCGAGTGTGGCAGTTTGTCGGCCCGAAGGTGCAGCAGCGCTGGGTCGGCCGCTAGATGTCAGCTACTTGCGGGCATTGCGTCGATGCGGCCCTGCAAGGTTGCGA
>CAZEMU010000053.1:0-5615 GCA_964513315.1 uncultured Acidimicrobiaceae bacterium
ACAAGACCGAACGCAGGCGAGCAGCAGGCTTTGGTTGCACGAAACCGACGGTACTGGATCGCACCACTACACGTAGCTGCGCTTGGCGACCTCTTCGAGCATGACCTCGGTGGCGCCGCCACCGATCGGCAAGATGCGGGCGTCGCGAGCCATGCGCTCAATCGCCGACTCGCGCATGTAACCCATGCCGCCGTGGAACTGCACGCAGTCGTACATGACCTGGTTGACGACTTCGCAGCCCCACGCCTTGATGGCCGACATCTCCTTGACGTTGTCCTCGCCCTGCTCACCCAGCCATGCGGCGTGATACATCGAGGCGCGGACGGCGTCGACCTTGGCCTGGTTCATCGCCATGCGCTGGCGAATCGCGCCAAGGTCATAGAGGGTTGCGCCGAATGCGTTGCGATTCTGCGTGTACTCATTCGTCATGTCGATCGCCGCTTGCGCAGCGCCGACACCCATTCCGACGAGCACCATGCGCTCGTTCTGGAAGTTCTTCATCGTCTCGTAGAAGCCACGGTGCGGCGTGCCGAGCAACTGCTCGTCGCCGACAAACACATCGTCGAGCTGGAGCTCGCCGGTGTCGCTGCAGAGCCAGCCGTGCTTGTCGAGCTTCTTCGACACGGTGAAGCCGGGTGTGCCGGCTTCGACCAGGAACATCGAGATGCCGTACTTGTTCTCGGTGTCGGTGCGTGCGGCCACGATCGTCATGTCGCCATAGACCGAGTTCGTGATGAACGTCTTGGTGCCGTTGATCCGCCACCCGTCGCCGTCCTTGACAGCCTTGGTGCGGATGCCGGCGACGTCACTGCCGGCATCGGGTTCGGACACGCCGATCGAGAGCACGGTGGTGCCGGCAAGCACGCCGGGCATGTAGCGCTCGAGCTGCTCGTCGGTTCCCGAGTTGACCAGGTGCGGCCCCGCCATGTCGGTGTGCACCAGCACGGTCGTCTCGAAGCCAGCAAACGTCGAGGCGCCGAGCGCCTCGCTGAACGTCGCGCTGGCCAGGTAGCCCATGCCAAGACCGCCGAGCGCTTCGGGAACGCGAAGGCCGAGCATGCCGAGCTCGCCCATCTTGACGAGAACTTCGCGGGGCACTTTGCCGTCGTGTTCCCAACTTTCGCCGTGCGGGATCACTTCGTTGGTAACGAACTCGACCGTTTGGTCATAGATCGCCTGAAGCTCATCGGTCATGTAGGCGTTGCGATGCGTCATGCGGGGTTCTCTTCTTCTCGCAATCGCAGCTTCGGCTTCGCCTCGGACTGCTCTGCGGATTGTCGATTATTCGGGGGTGGGTTGGTCGGACGTAAATGTCACGAGTGGTTGATTGCTGGCCACTTGGTCGCCGACGGTGACGAGCACCTCGTCGACCGTTGCGGCCCCGTCGGCCTTGAGCGAGTGGAGCATCTTCATCGCTTCGATCACGACGAGCACTTGGTCGCCGGTGACGTCGTCACCAGCAGCGACGTGGACCTCGGCGACCGCAGCGGGGAACGGGGCGACGAGTGCGTTGCCGGTGCCCGAGCGATCGCCGGCGCTCGGCGCCCAGAGCTCGGTTCGGTCGAGCACCTCGAACCAATGGGTGTGTCCCTGCGTGTTCAAGGCAAGCAGCCCGGGCACATAGGCCCAACCGTCGGCCGGCACGTCGTCACGAAGCTGGTCTGGGCTCAGCGATACCTCGTGCGTTTCGCCGGACATGTCGCGCATGCCGATGACTCGCTCGCTCGGGTGCGGGGTCAGGGAGAGGTTGGCCGTCTGCGCCCAGACCGAATCCGATTTGGTTCGGGTGAGGAACTCGATCATGCGAGCCGCAGGCACGACCTGAGGCTCAGGCGGCTCGGGCACCTCGATCTCGTCGAGGAACCGAGTCGTGACCGTTGCTTCGACGATCGGTTCTTGATCGACCAGCCAACGGTGAAAGCCCGTCGTCGTGGTGACGCCAGCGATCAGCAAGTGGTCGAGCGCGAAGCGCATGCGGGCGAGCGCTTCGGAGCGATCGTCGCCGTGCACGATGAGCTTCGCGACCATGGCGTCGTAGTCGGGCGTGACCTGCACGCCGACCTCGAGGGCCGATTCCCAGCGGACCCCATCGGGCACATCGAGAATGCTGACCTCGCCAACGGCGGGGACGAACCCGGCGCTGGCGTCTTCGGCCGTGATGCGGGCTTCGAGTGCATGACCGTTGCATGCGACTGCGCTCAGGTCGGGCAGTGCCTCGCCGACCGCCACGGCGAGCATCAGCTCGATGAGATCGAGGCCAGTTACTTTTTCGGTCACCGGGTGCTCAACCTGCAAGCGGGTGTTCATTTCGAGGAAGAAGTAGTCGCCGGTTTCGTCGTCGACGATGAACTCGACCGTGCCGGCCGACGTGTAGTCGACGGCCGACGCCAGCTGTACGGCTGCCTCGTGCAGACCGGCTCGGGTCGCCTCGGGGAGGTTCGGCGCTGGGGCTTCTTCGAAGACCTTTTGGTAGCGACGCTGCACCGAGCACTCGCGGGTGCCGAGGTGGAACACGTTCCCGTGGGTGTCGCCGATCACCTGCACTTCGATGTGGCGCGGCCGTTCGACATAGCGCTCGACGATGACCGAGTCGTCGCCGAACGAACGGTCGGCTTCGGTCCGAGCTTCGGTGAGCGCCGCGGCGAACTCGTCAGCGGAGCGAGCGATGCGGATGCCTTTGCCGCCGCCACCAGCAGATGCTTTGACGAGGATCGGGTAGCCGATGCGGTCCGCCGCGGCCGCAAGATCGGCGTCGTCTTGGGAGTCAGCGAAGCCAGGGATGAGCGGTACACCGGCGGCCTCGGCGATATCGCGAGCGTGGATCTTGGAACCCATCTGTGCGATCACAGCGGGGGTCGGGCCGATCCATGTCAGGCCCGCGTCGATGACAGCGCTGGCGAAGTCTGCGTTCTCGGCCAAGAACCCGAAGCCAGGGTGCACGGCGTCGCAGCCAGAACGCTGCGCGGCCTCGACAATCGCGGCCGCGTCGAGATAGCTCGGAACGAGTTCGACGTCGCTGTGCAGCAACGCTCGGGCGGAGCCGGCGTCGCCGTCGACGTGCACGCCCACGGCCGTATGGCCGAGACGCACGCAGGTGGCCTCGATCCGGCGGGCGATCTCGCCCCGGTTGGCGATGAGTACGTTCATGCTGCCCTCTCGAACTTGTGGCCTCTCGAACCGTGGCCCCTTGAGGCTCTGCCTCGCGTCACGTTCATTGCGTCACATCCGGTAGACGATGCCCGGCCCGGCGGCTGGCTCGTCTTGTCGGGCGGCCAGGCTCAGGCAGAGGCCGAGCGCATCTCGCGTATGCAAGGGATCGATCAGGCCGTCGTCCCACATGCGACTGGTGGCGTGGTACGGATCACTCTGGGTTTCGTACTGCTCGCGGATCGACCGGGCGATCTCGGCCAGCTCTTCTTCGCTGGTCTCGGCGCCCTTCATCCCGGCGCGGCGGATGTCGACGAGCACGGTCTCGGCTGTGTCCGCGGCCATCGTCGCGATCCGCGAGTTCGGCCACGCGAACAGGAACCTCGGGTTGAAGCCGCGACCACACATGCCGTAGTTGCCGGCGCCGTAGCTTCCGCCGATCAGCACCGTGTACTTCGGCACCGTGGCGTTGGCGACGGCGGCAACCATCTTGGCGCCGTTCTTGGCAATGCCACCCGCCTCGCTGTCCGACCCGACCATGTAGCCACTCGTGTTCTGCAAGAAAAGCAGCGGGATGCGGCGTTGCTCACACAGCTCGATGAAGTGCGCCGCCTTGAGCGCCGACTCGCTGAAGATGATCCCGTTGTTGGCGATGATGCCGACCATGTGGCCGTGGATACGGGCGAAGCCAGTCACGATCGACTCGCCCCACTCGGGTTTGAACTCGGCGAAGCGACTGCCGTCAACCAGTCGGGCAATGATCTCGGTCGCATCGAACGGGATGCGGTCATCGGCACTCACGATGCCGTACAGATCGTCAGCCGGGTAGGCCGGTTCCTCTGGCGTCTTCCAGTCGAGCCACGACTGGCGCTGATCGGCGCGGCGTTGATTCGTCGTCTCGCAGATCTCGCGGAGTTTGCCGTACGCCTCGCGCTCGGTCTGGGCCAGATAGTCGCTCACGCCCGACACTCGGGTGTGTTTGACGGCGCCACCGAGCTCATCTTGGTCGACGATCTCACCGAGGGCTGCCTTGACGATCGGGGGACCACCCAAGAAGATGCGGCCGATGCCCTCGACCATGATCACCTCGTCGCTGAGGGCGGGCACATAGGCGCCACCAGCAGTGCATGGTCCGAGCACAACCGACAGCTGCGGAAGCCCCATCGCCGACATGCGGGCCTGGCGGTAGAAACCGCCACCGAAGTGATCCTTGTCGGGGAAGATCTCGTCTTGGAGGGGCAGGAACGCGCCGCCCGAGTCGACGAGATAGATGACGCCGAGCCCGTTCTCGAGTGCGATGTCTTGGGCCCGCACCTGTTTCTTGATCGCCATTGGCACAAGCGAGCCGCCCTTGACGGTCGCGTCGTTGGCGATGAACACCCACGGCACGCCATGGACCACGCCGATACCGGTGACGATGCCGGCGCCCGGCACTTCGTCGTCGTATTGCCCCCAGCCGGCGAGCGTCGAGAACTCGAGGAACGGCGTGGCGTTGTCGGTGACGAGGTCGATTCGGTCGCGCACCATGACCTTGCCGCGACCGAGGTGGCGTTCGATCGACCGCTCGCGTCCCCGACCTCCGCTGATGGCGAACGTCTGGCGTTCGCGCAGCGTGGCCACGAGTTCTTCGTAGGCGGCGCGGTTCTCGGCGAACTCGTTGGACCCGCTATCGATCTTTGATTCGATCCGATTCATCAAGACTCCTTCTTCGAGTTCTTCGGGGACGCGACGCCAGTGCCCCAGGAGTTGGTGCCGTGCAGGAACTGATCGGCGATGAGTGCGGCCAACTGGTCCAGGGTCGTCTCACCGTCGGGGTCGAACCACTCGATCGTCGAGTTCATCGCACCGAACAACAGCAGACGCAGCAGCGGCAACTCTCGGGAGCGTGCCCCTTCGACCGTGTCGCGCAACAAGCGGTTCCAGCGGCGCTCGTAGTCGTCTCGGACTGGCACAACCCGGTCCCGAACTTCGGCAGGCGCAGTGAAAAACGCCGTGACGTGCGCTGCGGTGAAGGGTCCATGCTCGAACAACATCCCCAAGTGGGCACGCACGTGAGCCAAGAGTCGTAGGTCGCCGCCCTGGGCCCCAGGGCCTACCTGTTCGAAGGCATCGACCATCACTCGAATGCCCTCATCGAGCACGGCGACGAACAGATCTTCTTTGGACGCAAAGTGGTGATAAATCGACGCCGCCTTGATTCCCGAGTCTTCAGCGATTTGACGCACGGTCGTCGCCGCATAGCCCTGCGCGACGAATCGACGGGCAGCGGCTTCGAGCACCCCATGTCGACCGGGAGCGTCAGTGGCGACGGACATCGCCCCGGAACCTAACAAGCGTTAGGTTGCTCCGTCAAGGTTTCGCTCAGAGCCTCCAGTACGGGGTAATCGAGCCGAACTCACCTCTGTGTCTCAAGGTGCGCGCCAACTGCGCCGTCCGAGCCTCTGGAAGGTCCCGCTCGTTCTCTTCCT
>CAZEMU010000053.1:5715-25152 GCA_964513315.1 uncultured Acidimicrobiaceae bacterium
TCGCGATGACCCGCGCCCGCCAAGCTCGCCGCCTCGCCGATGCGGGCGTCGAACTCGAACTTGCCCAGACGATGGCCTCGACCGACCCGCTGACCGGCCTGCTCAACCGCCAAGGACTGGTCGACGTCACCGAGCTCCCTGCACCAAAACCGGGCGTTCTCCTCTTCATCGATCTCGACAACTTCAAGACCGTCAATGACGAAGATGGACACGCGGCCGGCGATCGGGTGCTGCGGCGCATCGGTACGGCGCTCCGCTCGGTCGTGCGGGCACACGATGCCGTCTGTCGCCTCGGCGGCGACGAGTTCTTGGTCTTCCTGCCGTGTCCAATCGACCGGGAACGCATCGACGAACTCGAATCGCAGATCATCGCATCGGTGCGCTCGATCGATAGCCGCATCTCGGCCAGCATCGGCTCGGCGGTGCGCAGCCCCGAGCACATGCTGCCCATCGAGACGCTCCTGCGGAAGTCCGATGCGGCGATGTATGCGGACAAGCGGTCGAAGAAGACCGTCGATCGCTAACCTGCCTCGGCTGCCGGCACAGCCGTGCCAACCAGCCGCCGACCGTGTCTGGGAATACGCGGCGGCTGTGCCGACCTGACCCTTCTTGCCATGCCTCGCTCTCCCCTTGCTGTCCGCTCTGCATTGTTGCTCGTACCCGGCACGCCATTCGGCGAAGAGCCCGGCCGGCAGTGGATGCAGTTCGAGGAGCCCGAGCAGTCGATTATCGCCTGGGAACTCGACGAGGTCCTCGATGCACTCGCCCGAGTCGAGGCTGCCGCTGCGACCGGAAAATGGGTGGTCGGCCTGGTGAGCTACGACGCTGCGCCGGCCTTCGACCGAGCGCTCGCGGCCCAACGCAACCCCAACGTTCCACTCGTCGCTTTTGGCGTGTTCAGCCACGGCACACCGTCGCCTGGACCTACGGGAGGTCGCTTCGAGACGACTCCGTGGATCGCCGAACGCGAGCAGGCCGACTACGAAGCGGACATTCGCTCCATTCGTGACCGGATCGCCGCGGGCGACACGTATCAGGTCAACCACACGATGCGTCTCCGAGCACGCTTCGAGGGCGACCCGCTCGGCCTCTTCGAGGCACTCTGTCGAGCCCAACAAGGCGACCACGTTTGCTTTCTCGACCTCGGTGACGCAGCGATCTGCTCGGCATCGCCTGAACTGTTCTTCACCCGATCTGGCACGACGCTCACGACTCGTCCGATGAAGGGCACACGTCCTCGCCACCCCGATCCGATCGAGGATCAAGCGCTCATCGACGGCCTGCGCGCCAGCGACAAAGACCGGGCCGAGAACACGATGATCGTCGACATGACCCGCAACGATCTGGGCCGCATCGCCACCGTTGGCTCGCTTGCGGTGCCGACGCTTCACGCGATCGAGACCTACCCGACGGTGCATCAGATGACCTCAACGGTCACGGCCGAATCCGAGGCTTCACTCACGGAGATTTTTGGGGCGCTGTTTCCGGGTGCGTCGATCACCGGGGCGCCCAAGGTCTCGACGAGTCGCATCGTCACCGCCATCGAGGGGTCGCCGCGCGGCGTGTACACCGGGTCGCTCGGGATCGTCGGACCGAACGGGTTCGCCGAGTTCAACATCGCCATCAGGACCGTGTGGATTGACCACAACTCTGGCGACGCTGAGTACGGCACCGGCGGCGGCATCGTCTGGGACTCCGACCCAACCGACGAGTGGCACGAAGCCCACCACAAAGCTCGAGTACTTGATCGAGCGTGTGCATCGATGCGCCTGCTGGAGACCATCAAGTACGAACCGAAGCACGGACTCGTGCTGCTCGATCGCCACGTCGACCGCGTGACCGCGGCGGCCGAGCACTTCCGATACGACCTCGACACGATCGAGCTACGCCGCGTGCTCGACGCCGTGCAGCTCGAGGGCGCCGCTCGGATCCGATTGCTGGTCGACTCGAACGGTGGGGTCGATCTCGACATCACCCCCGAGCCGGAGTCAGCTGCGTCGACCTGGCATCTACCGATCGACACTGAGCCGGTCGACACCGCCGATGAGTGGCTCTACTTCAAGACGACCGAACGCGCTCGCTACGACGAGGCGCGAGCCCGCTTCCCGCACGCGCCTGACGTGATTCTGTGGAACGAACGCGGCGAGGTCACCGAGACCACGATCGGCAATCTTGTGATTGAGCTCGACGGTGCCTGGTACACGCCGCACGCGTCCTCGGGGCTCCTGCCCGGAACCTTCCGGGCGGAGCTGCTCGACCAAGGCGTCGTGACCGAACGAGTCATCACGCTCGGCGAGCTGGCCGGCGCCCGACGGGTCTGGATGATCAACTCGGTCCGCGGCTGGGTCCCCGCAGCTGTCGAGTCGGCAGAGCTGTTGGCTGCCTCAATCAATCGCTAGCGCTCGTTGCACTACCCGTTGATCTGGGTGTTGAGTCGCTCGGTCACCTCGATGAATTCTTCGATCATCTCGTAGACCACTTGGCTGGTGGGCTTCGACTTGTTCATCGACCCCACGACCTGCCCAACGAAGTAGTTGGCAAGGTCCGCGGCACCCGAACCGTCGCGATGGGCCGCCCGGTTGATGCGCTTGATGGCTTCGTCGATGAGCACCGGCTGCAACGGCATGCCGAGCGGCATCGGCGTCTCTGGATTCTCCCATTCGTCGGTCCAAGCCGACTTGAGCTGGCGAGCGTGCTTGCCGGTCCGTGACCGCGAGCGAATGGTGTCCGAGCTCGTCGCGGCGAGCATCTTCTCTTTGACCATCGGATGGGTTTCGGCTTCTTCGGTCGTGAGCCACACCGATCCACACCAGACGCCCTGCGCGCCGAGTGCCATCGATGCCGCCATCTGCGAGCCACGTCCAATGCCTCCGGCACCGAGCACGGGGGTGTCCCCGACGGCGTCGACGATCTCGGGGATCAGCACCATCGTTCCGATTTCGCCGGTGTGGCCACCTGCCTCGGAACCCTGAGCGATGATCAGATCAACGCCCGCGTTGACATGGCGCTCAGCGTGTTGCGCCTTGCCGGCGAGAGCGCCGGTGCGTCGACCGGCTGCCTTGACCTTGTCGATCATGAACTGGGGCGGCGGGCCGAGCGCGTTGACGATGATCGCCGACTTGTACGCCAACGCGATGTCGAGATTCGGGGCCTGCGAGTCTGCCGACATTGGCGCAGCCGCATCGTCGCCCATCGAGAACTGGCCACGACCAGATGACTCGTCGAGCGGCGGCACGTCGTAACGCTCGAGGATGTCGTCGATGTAGTCCCGGTGCTCCTGGGGAATCATCTGTTGGATCTTCTGGACGTTGAGCCCGCCCTCGTCGCTCCCTGCGTATTTGGCCGGGACGATGAGGTCGACGCCGTACGGCTTGTCGCCGACTTCGTCCTCGATCCACTGCAGGTCGATCTCGAGCGCCTCAGGCGAGTGGGCGACAGCGCCGAGCACGCCGAGGCCGCCAGCCTTGGAGACTGCTGCCACGACATCACGGCAGTGGCTGAAGGCAAAGATCGGCATGTCGATGCCGAACATCTCGGTGACCTGATTCTTCATAGGCCCATTCTCGCTACCGGCCCGCCTCTCCGCGAAATTTCCGACGGCGCGACCCTGGATCGCAGCCCAAACTGCAGTCCCATGAGCACGGCGCGAGCTTCGCGCCATGTTCAGACGCGCGAGGGGCCGGATCGCTGCCACACTCGGACGGTGACCAACGACAGCTCGGCCGACCCCAACTGGATCGATGCCGTGAGCGGCATCATCCGGCGTATCGCAACTGTCGAGGTCCTCGACCGGTTCAAGCAGCTTGCCGACGACGAGGTCCATGAGAAGTCGCCCGGCGACCTCGTGACGATCGCCGACCGTGCGTGCGAACTCGCCCTGATCCCCGAGTTGCAGGCTGTCCGCAACGCTCCTGTCGTGGGCGAAGAATCGGTGGCCGCCGACCCGTCGCTGATCGATCAGCTCGGCACGGCTCCAAACGCGTGGATCGTCGACCCGGTCGATGGCACCGCCAACTTCGTCAAGGGGTCTGACGACTTCGCGGTGATGGTCGCGTATACCGAAGGCGGCGCGACGGTGGCTGCGTGGATCTGGCTTCCGGTCACCGACATGATGGTCACCGCCGAACAAGGCAGCGGCACGTGGCGCAATGGCACTCGGTTGCAGGCACCGCTCGGCACGCCGCAGCGCCGCGGCATCGTCAAGGATCGCTACCTGCCGGACACCCTCAAGAATCCGATCGCCGCGGCAACGCCGACGATCGAGCGGACCCTCGATCGTCGATGTGCAGGGGTCGAGTACCTCGACATGGTCAACGGCGACATCGACACGCTCTTCTACTGGCGAACACACCCATGGGACCACGCGCCCGGCACGCTGCTCGCATCTGAAGCGGGTCTGCGCGTCGGCCGCCTCGACGGTTCGCCGTACCTCCCTGGCGTCGCCGAAAAGGGACTGTTGACCGCGCGCCCCGAGATCTGGGACGAGATCGGGCCCAGCCTCGATACGGCGACAGCGCACGCTCGCGGCTGACGCGATCGAGACGGAAGTCAGAAAAGCGCCTATCGTCTCAGCCGGACTACACCGAAAGGGCCCTGCGGATGCTCATCGTCGCTGGAACCATCTCCATCGATCCTGCCCAAGTCGACGATCTTCGATCGGCGGCTGACGTCATGATGGCGGCCACCCTCCAAGAGACGGGTTGTCACGAGTACCGTTTCAGCGAGAGCTTGGCGTCGCCTGGCACTATCCAGATCTTCGAAATGTGGCAGTCCGAAGAAGAACTCGCCGCCCACTTTGAGACCCCACACATGGCGACGTTCCTCCGGGTGCTCGAGAATCTCGATATTCGTGGCCGAGAGCTACACCGCTACGAGGTCGCGAACATCGCGAAGATGTGACCAACGTCCTAGGCCCTCGCTGAGGCGTCGCGAGGGAACTGGCCTCGAATCAAGCATCCTTGTCAGGTGAACCCCCCAGTTGATGCAGGCGTCGAATCGCCTGATTCTGCAGCCGCGTCCACCATCGGAAGCGGCAGTGCACTGCGCTCCGACATCCGCAACGTCGCAATTATCGCGCACGTGGACCACGGCAAGACCACGCTCGTTGACGGCATGTTGCACCAGGCCGGCGCCTTTGGAGCCCATCAAGACATTGACGAACGCGTCATGGACTCGATGGACCTCGAAAAGGAAAAAGGCATCACCATCCTCGCCAAGAACACGGCGATTCGGTGGGGCGGCCTCAAGATCAACGTCGTCGATACGCCCGGGCACGCCGACTTCGGCGGCGAGGTCGAACGCGCGCTCACGATGGTTGACGGCGTGCTGCTGCTCGTCGACGCCAGCGAGGGCCCGCTCCCCCAGACTCGCTTCGTGTTGCGCAAGGCGCTCAATGCGAACCTGCCCGTCGTGCTGGTCATCAACAAGATCGACCGCCCCGATGCACGCGTCGAAGAAGTCGTCACCGAAGTCGAGGACCTGTTCCTCGACGTCGATGCGGACGAACACCAGATCGACTTCCCCATCGTCTACGCCATCGCCCGCGATGGTGTCGCTGGGCTCAGCCCCGACGACATGAGCGATGACCTGACCCCGCTGTTCGAGACGATCGTCGACCACGTTCCGGCCCCGAGCTTCGACCCTGAGTCGCCGCTGCAGGCCTGGGTCACCAACCTCGATGCTTCGCCCTACGTCGGCCGCTTGGCGATCTGTCGCGTGATGAATGGCACCCTCAAGAAGGGTCAGAACGTCGCGTGGTGCAAGACCGACGGCTCGGTTTCGAACGCAAAGGTCACCGAGCTCTACATGACCGAGAGCCACGAGCGCGTCGAAGTCGACGAAGCCAGTGCCGGTGAACTCGTCGCCGTTGCCGGACTGCCCGAGATCACGATCGGTGAGACGCTCAGCGCCCCCGACGATCCACGGCCAATGCCGATTATCACCGTTGACGAGCCGAGCTTGTCGATGACGATCGGCATCAACACCTCGCCGCTCGCCGGCAAGAGCGGCGACAAGATGACTGCCCGCCAGGTCAAGGACCGGCTGGATCGCGAACTCATCGGCAACGTGTCGCTCCGCGTGCTCGATCTCGATCGTCCCGATGCGTGGGAAGTCCAGGGCCGTGGCGAACTGCAGCTCGCGGTGCTCGTCGAAATGATGCGACGCGAAGGCTTCGAACTCACCGTCGGCAAGCCCCAGGTCGTGACCCGCGAAATCGATGGAACCCTCCACGAGCCGGTCGAGTCCGTCTCGATCGATGTGCCCGAGGAATACGTCGGCGGCATCACTCAGCTCATCGCGCCTCGCAAGGGCCTGCTCCAAGAGATGGTCAACCACGGCACTGGCTGGGTCCGCTTGGACTACCGAGTCCCGGCTCGTGGTCTGATCGGCTTCCGCACCGACTTCCTCACCGAGACTCGCGGCACCGGCTTGCTCCACCACGTGTTCGACGGCTGGGTGCCGTGGCAGGGTGAGATCCAGTCCCGCAACCGCGGCAGCCTGGTCGCCGACCGCACCGGTGTCACCACGAGCAACGCAATCCTCAAGCTGCAGGACCGTGGCGTGTTCTTCGTCGACGTCGGCGCCGACGTGTACGAAGGCATGATCGTGGGCGAGACGCCCAAGGCCGGCGACATGGACATCAACATCTGCAAGGGCAAGGCCCACACCAACGTGCGCGCCGCTGCAGCCGACGAAACTGTCCGGCTCACGCCGCCCAAGAAGATGTCGCTCGAACAGTCGCTCGAGTTCATCGGCGATGATGAGTGCATCGAAGTCACACCCGACATCGTTCGCCTGCGCAAGGTTGAGCTCGACGCGACCTCTCGCTTGCGGGCCGCCAAGAACCTGAAGCGATCGCGCGAGGCGTAATGACACGGGGCTCGGCGGCGAAGAGCGCGTCGCAATGACGCGCACCTTTGCCGACCTCGGCGTCTCGAAACCGGTTGTCGCCGCGCTCGCTGAGCGTGGTTTCACCGAGGCGTTCCCTATTCAAGAAGCGGTCATCGAGGCAGGCCTTGCTGGCCGCGACCTGTGTGGCAAAGCGCCGACCGGTTCCGGAAAGACCCTGGCGTTCGGCATCCCCGCAATCGACCTGGCTGAACAAGGCTCGCCGTGGCGTCCCAAGGTCTTGATCCTCGCCCCGACCCGAGAACTCGCCACCCAAATCAAAGACGAGCTTGAGCCCCTCGCAGCTGCTCGCAGCCGAACCATCCTGACGGTCTTCGGCGGCACCAACATCGAGCGAGACATCAAGCGACTCGAACGCGGTGTCGACATCCTCGTCGCATGCCCGGGTCGCCTCGAAGATCTGATCGGACGACGCTGCTGCGAACTCCGCGATGTACGCATTGCGATCGTCGACGAGGCCGACCGCATGGCGGACATGGGATTCCTCCCGTCGGTCAAGCGCATCCTCGACCAGACCCCGAATGACCGGCACATGCTGCTGTTCTCCGCGACGCTCGACGGCGATGTCGACACGCTCATCAAGCGCTACCAGCACGATCCCGAGACCTACGAGGTCGAAGAACAAGCAGACCAGATCGGCGACGTCGACCACTCCTGGTATCTCATTCCGAGCGACTCTCGTATCGATTCTGCAGTGGCGGTGCTTCGCCGGTACCGCTCCGCCATCGTCTTCTGTCGTACCCGACGCGGTTGCGACCGAGTTGCGAACACTCTTGCGAAGAAGGGCCTCGCTGCCGTCGCCATCCATGGCGACCGGTCCCAAGCCCAGCGAGAGCGGGCGCTTCGGGATTTCACATCGGGCAAGGCGCATGTCCTCGTCGCCACCGATGTGGCCGCTCGCGGCATTCACGTCGACAATGTCGAGCTGGTCATGCACCACGACCCGGCGAACTCCGACAAGGACTACATCCACCGCTCCGGGCGTACCGGTCGTGCCGGCAGCACTGGTCGGGTCATTTCGATGGTCGTCGACAACAAGCAGAAGATCGCTCGCCAGCTTCAGAAGGAACTTGGCATCGAGCAGGGCTTCGAATCACTCGACCTCGATGCCCTACCACCGGTCATCAACCGGCCTCGCCCGCACCGCGACCCCGAGCGCCAGAAGCAGCAGAGCCAGAAGCCGAAGGGCGACCGGCGCGATCGCCGTGGTCGCTCCGACGACAAACGAGACAAGCCCCGTCGAGGCAAGTCGCCGGCTGGACAGAGCCGCGACATGAAGCGCAACGATCGCGATCGCGATAATCGAAATCGCGATGACCGAAATGGCCGCAGCGCCAACCGCAACGACCGGAACCGTAATGATCGGGACCGGGACGACCGGACCCGAGAAGGTCATCATCCTCGGCGCAAGAAGCGCGGCGGCAACGACTGGTACCCACCAGGCTGGGAAGACGAAGAACCCAAGACTCGCGGCCCGAAGACCGGCGGGAGCGGCGCCCGAAAAGATGGCCCCTCACGAGGCGGTTCGAACTCGACGCCTCGCAAGAATCGGGCGACCAAGGGTCGACATGCCGATCGCAATAGCGGGCGCAACAAGGGCAAGCGTCGCGGCCGCTAGTGCCGCATGTCCCGACCAGTCCAGCCAGGCTCTCCGGTATCAGCGAGGTTGATTGTCGAGCACGAAGCGGCGCACACCATCGCTGCCGGCGTAGCGATCGAGTAGCTCAGCGGCCGGCATCGGCCGGCCGAACAAATAGCCCTGCGCCTCGTCGCATCCCATCTCGCGGAGACGGTCCCATGCCTCGAGCGTCTCGACGCCCTCCGCGACGCTGCGGTGGCCGAGCACATTGGCAAGGTCGACGACGGCCTTCACGATGATGAGGTCTTCGGGATCGCTCTCCATCCGTGACACGAAACTGCGGTCGATCTTGAGCTCTTGTACAGGCAGCTCACGCAGTCGGATCAGCGACGAGTAACCGACGCCGAAGTCATCGATCGAGAGCTCGACCCCAAGATCGATGAGGCGCTCAAAGACCGGTCCGTTCACCGACAGATCCTCAAGGATGTCGGACTCCGTGATCTCGAACGTCACCTGCGTTGCGTTCACGCCGAAGACCTCAAGCATCGCTGCAACCCGATCCACGAGTCCCTGGTCGAGGAAGCTCATTGCACTCAGGTTGATCGCGACCGCGAGGCCAGCACCATCACGCTTCGACTGTGCGACAAACTCGATGCCTTGACGAATGACCTCATCGGTGAAGGCCTGATAGTCGCTCGTGATGTTCAGCAGCGGCAAGAACCGGTCAGGCGTGAGCACGCCGAGGTCGGGATGTCGCCAGCGGGCGAGTCCTTCGGCGCCCACGATTCGTTCCGTTGCGAGGTCGATCTTTGGTTGGAACCACACTTCGATCTGGCCGCTGCTGATGGCGTGTTCAATCTCTCGGCCGAGCTCGAGTTGCTCGCCGACGCGAGCGCCTTCGGAGTCTGTGAATGCCGTGACTCGTTCGCGGGCGTCTTTGGCTCGGTACATGGCCGTGTCGGCACGGAGCATCAGGACCTCGGCCGTGGACCCATCGTCCGGGGCGACAGCGAGGCCAACCGAGCCAGACACAGAAAGCTTGAGGCGGTCGACCTGCACCAGTTCTTCAATCACGTCGACGACTGTGTGCGCGTGTTTGACCGATTGGCGGGCCTCGTCTCCGACGAGCACGAAGGCGAACTCGTCGCCGCCGAGCCTCGCAGCAGCCGCAGCGAATGGCAGCTGTTCGAACCGACGGGCAAGCACGACAAGCAACTGATCGCCGACCCGGTGGCCGAGCACGCCGTTGACTTCCTGGAAGCGATGGACGTCGACGACCAACACTGCGACCGGGACCTGGCCATCGGACTGCTCCAGGTGGCCCTGCAGCTTCGACATGAACACATTGCGGGTGATCAGGCCGGTGAGGCCGTCGTGTTCGGCCTGATGTTGAATCAGTTTGGTGGCGGCCTCGAGCCGGCGGTTCGTTTCGGCTCGACGGAGACGCCAGCGTTGGTAGTAGCGCTCGATCGACGGCGTCATGACCGCGAAGGCAACGAGTGGCAGCACGAAATTCGGCGCCGATCGCACCCAACCGACGATGCCCATCCCCAACGCGAAGAAGATGATCTGGGCCAAGGCGACGCGGCGCGACTCGACAGGAATCGCACCGATGGCGACCGCAGTCAAGACGACGATTCCACCACCCCACAAATCGGGGAGCACGGCACACACGACAATGACCAGCACGCCGAGAAACAGATTCCCGGCGAGATGGCGCCGACCGGGCGGCGCGAAGATCGCTATCGCGATGGTCGCTGGCCCACCGAGCGCAATGGCGATTCCAATGAACAGGCGTTCCCGTGGTGTCGTGCCGATCGGAGCGAGCACGACAGCGATCGCGATGACGAGGTGGGCCCCGGCGCGTACGGCATGGAAGCCGAGCAGCGTCTCGTTTCGTACGCGCGCAGCGACACGCTCCCGCCAAGAAACGGGAGCTCGAGCGTTACGCGCCAGCCTCGCCAACACCTCCATCTTGTCGGCACCCTCGTTGGGGTTCTGAGGCGCACGTCTCAGAAATTCGGGCTCGGGGAACAAGTCTCACCCAGGCAGGTGAGGTTCGTACCACGAATAGGCCGCTTGGCACATGTCATCGGGGTCGCATCGGCCGACGATTGAAGGCAACCCTCTCGACAGCGGGCCACATGTCCATCGCTAAGGACCAGCGCGCCGCCGACCTGATGACGAGCGTCCGCGCTGTAGTGAACGACACCGAGGTGCACCCATGACCGCAGCAATTGACCGCGCAGCGCTCGACGAGATGGTCGAGATGATGGGCGGCATGACCGAAATCGTCGACGACATCGTCGAGACGTATTTGCACGAGACGCCAACGCTCGTCGCAACGATCGCTGCTGCCAACTCGGTCGAAGACGTGCGGATGGCGGCGCACACGCTCAAGTCATCCAGCCGCTCCGTTGGAGCGGTGGTTCTCGGCGACCTCGCCGAAGAGATCGAGACCGCGTCCCGCAGTGGTTCGCTTGACGATGTCACCGACGCGATGGCGGCAGTGTCGCCCAGCTATGACGACGCCGCTGCACTCCTTGCGGACTGGCAGTCCATCCCGACAGGGCTGTCTAGGACAACAGGTCGGTGACGGTGTCGAGGTAGAGGCCCGTCGTCAGGCCGATCGACTCGACATCGATTCGTTCGTTGTTGCCGTGGAAGCGACTGCCGTACTCGGCGCCGCTGATCGTCGGCGCCAAGAGCCCTGCCCCATACGCGACGGCCCCAAGATCGCGGTGCACCCGTGCGTCGGTAAAACCAACGGTGAGTCCGGGCGACAGTTCCGTTTGCGGGAAGGCGTTTCGCACGGCCTTGCGGAGGGAATCCCACAGCGGCGTGTTGATCGGGCTCATCGACGACATGTCGTTCATCAGCGGGCTGATCTCGACCTGGTCGGCAAGGTCACCGATTGCTTCGGTCAGGTGATGGCGAACATCGTCGGGAGTCTCACCGGGCATGGTGCGCACGTCGATGTCGATGTCGACAACATCGGGGATCGTGTTGGTCTTGGTCGGGCCAACGAGCACGTTCGGGCTGAGCGTCATGTGGCAGCACGAGTGCAAGTGAGCGCCAGCTCCTGGCGGCATGTTGGCAATTGCATCATCGACCGTGGCCGGATCGAGAAGCGCGGCAGCGAGCTCGTCGTCGACCGTTTCGCCCTGCTGAAGGTTCTCGATCTGCTGACGCCAGAGCTCATGGAAACGCGGCGGGGTGCGGTACTCGGCGACACGCTGGACGATCGCAGCGGCCTTGATAAGCGCATTGTCTGCGCCGTAGGGACGCGAGCCGTGACCTGGGGTTCCCCGAACTCGCAGACGGCGCCACGCGACACCCTTTTCGCCGACGTTCACGTTGATCGTCGGCCGCTGCATCGTGCCGCCATGCAGACCACCGTTCTCGGTGAGCACGTAGTCGGACCGAATGACGTCAGGGTGATTGTCGGCCATCCACTGCGCCCCGTACTTGCTGCCTGACTCTTCGTCGGCGACGGCGAAGAAGATCAGATCGCCCTTGGGACGGAACCCGGTGTTGGCCATGTGGCGCATCGTGACGGCCATCGACGCGGTCAGGCCGAGCATGTCGATCGCACCGCGACCCCACACTTCGCCGTCGATCAGTTCGCCACCGAACGGGTCTCGGTCCCACCCGTCTTCGTTGACGGGCACAACGTCGGTGTGGCCGTTGAGGCAGAGGCTCGGCGCGTTGGGGTCAGACCCTTCGATCCGGGTCACGAGGGACACGCGGCCGGGCGCGGACTCGTACCGGGCGACGTCGAGGCCGCTGCCTTCGAGATAGGTCTGGAGCAGGTCTGCGTTGCGGACCTCGTAGCCCGAGGCTTCGGTGCCCTCGTTCACACACGCGTTGCGGATCATGTGCTGCAGCAGGTCCACGGTGGCGTTGGTCTGTTGGGTCGATGCTGGCATGTTCGCTCTCTTGGTTCGGTAGGCGGAACGTCGCGGCGGCTCAGTCGCGATCCTAGATCGTCGGTCCTGTTGCACTTGACCGCAGCTGCGCATTCGGCGACCGCCACCGCACATCAAGGCCTAGCCTTCCGCCATGACCGCACGCACATGGTTGTCTGATGCTGCCCAAGAGCGGGAGAGCTCGATCCTCGAACTCGTCTCGGGTCAGAACGGCGATGATCTTCGGGCAACGATCGAGGACTTGATCGTCGACAATCGTCGAATCCATGAACGCGAATGTCTGAACCTGAATCCGGCCACGAACGTGCTCAGTCCTCGAGCCGAGGCAGCGCTTGCACGAGGTCTTGGAAACCGTCCGTCCCTAGGACATCCGGGTGAGAAATACGAGGTCGGGCTTGAGGCAATCGAATCGCTCGAGGTCATCACCGCTGACCTCGCGCGGCAGGTCTTTCAGTGCTCGATGGCTGAGATCCGCGTGTTCAGCGGTGCGATGGCGAACCTCACGTCGTTTATGGCCTGCGCGAAACCTGGCGACTCGATCATCGTCCCGCCGCCTTCGATCGGCGGGCACGTCACCCACAACACGGCTGGCGCTGCGGGCCTCTACGGGCTCGACATCCACGAGGCGCCGATCGATGCCGACAACTACACGGTCGATGTTGCTGGCGTGGCCGAGCTAGCTGAACGTGTCCGGCCGAAGCTCATCACCATTGGCGCGAGCATGAACTTGCGACGACACCCTGTGGCCGAGCTTCGTGAAATCGCTGACGCTGTCGGAGCGACGCTGCTGTTCGATGCCGCGCACCTCTGCGGCCTGTTCGCGGGCCGAGCATGGCCGAACCCGTTGCACGAGGGCGCGCACGTGATGACGATGAGCACCTACAAGAGCCTCGGTGGGCCAGCTGGTGGCCTGATCCTCAGCGACGATCCTGGTCTCATGGCGCGGGTCGACGAGATCGCCTATCCCGGACTCACCGCCAACTTCGATGCCGGACGCACCACTGCGCTCGCGTACGCGCTCCTTGACTGGATCGAGCATGGCGAGGCCTATGCAAACGAGATGGTGTCGAGCGCGGCGACGCTGAGCGCCGGACTTGATGCACGCGGGGTCGAACTGCAGCGCGCAGCTGGTGCGCTCACTACGTCGCATCAGCTGGCGATTCGCCCTGAGGGCATCGATCCCGACGAAGCGGTCCAGCGATTGCGAGCTGCGAACTTGTTGACGTGCGCCATCGGACTTCCGGATGGAGCCGGCGTCCGGCTCGGCACCCCCGAAGCGGTCCGCTGGGGTATGACGAGTGCCGACATGGACGTGCTCGCCGGATTCATTGCCGATGGCCTCGCGGGTGTCGACGGTGTCGGCGAGGCTGTCACGGCCTGGCGAGCCCCATTCGACACTGTGACGTTCTGCTCCTAGCCTTCGGGCATGCAAATCAGGGGTAGCAACGTCGTCATTACTGGCGGCTCGCAAGGCATCGGGGAACGACTCGCGGAGGCATTCGCGAAGGCTGGCGGCAACGTTCTGGTTGTCGCTCGCTCCGAGGACAAGCTGCGTGCGGTCGCTGAGCGGATCGGTGGCGATCATTTGGTCGCTGACCTCACCAACGCCGACCAGGTCGATGGCCTGGTGCAGGCATGTGTTGAGCGCATGGGCCATGTCGACATCTGGGTGAACAATGCCGGTGTCGAGACCGAAGAGGCCTTCGTCAATGTCAGCGTTCCCGACCTGCGCCGCCTTGCTCGCCTGAACTTCGAGGCGCCGCTTGTGCTGACTCGCAACGCTGCGCGCCACATGCTCGATCGCGGCCAAGGCCACATCGTGCAGCTCAGCTCGGTCGCCGGCGCGATTCCGTTCCCCGGCCTGACTGCGTATGCCGGTTCCAAGGCGGGCATCACGCACTTCACCGAGAGCCTGCGGGTCGAGTTGGCACGAACCAATGTCGGTCTGACCGTCGTCGCTCCTGGCCCCGTCGACACCGACATGTGGGACCGCCTGGATCAACCCGAGCTGTACCCGGCCAAGGCGCTCAAGCGCTTCCGCCAACTCCAGTTCCTGCCCAAGGTCAAGCCCGAGAAGATTGCCGACGCGACCGTCAAGGCCGTCGAGAACAACAAGCGCCATGTCCGAGTCCCCGCTCGCTTCAACGGTTATCACCTGCTGAACAACAGCCCGCGCCGCATGCTCGAGGCCGCGATGGTTGGCATCGACATGACGCCGAACGTCGAGGCCGACGCAACGACGGATGTCGCTGCGGTCGAGGCTGCGATCGAGAAGATCTGGCCAACCGACAACCCGATGAGTCGCCGCTGGCCGCTCTACACCCGCGGCAACGTCGGCGAGGTCTTCCCCGAAGTTGTGCTGCCACTGACGTGGGACGTCTACGGCCAAGCGGCCGAAGACGGTTGGCGGGCCGCGTTCGAAACGATGGGCTTGCTCATGCCGGGCGACCTCGCGGCCAACGAGCCGATGACAATCCTCGGCGTGTTCGGCGGCTACTGCTACATCAACGCGAGCTACGTGCGCATGCTCGGTGTGCGGGCGCCTGGCGGCACCGTCGAGGTCATCGACCAGCAGTTCTTCGGCGAGTCCGATGCCCCGGCCTATGCGCCGCGCAAGGGTGACAAGAACGTCCGGTCATCGGCCAAGCTCGGCAAGACCGTGTTTCGCCTGCTCGGCACGACCGATCTTCCTCAGCTCGAGGACGACAAGGCCCGGGTCCGGGACTACATGGCCGCCTATCCCGGCGACGATGCGGACGACGCAGCATTGATCGCGCACTTCCGCAACATCACACCGCTGTTCCAGCAGCTGTTCCAGCGCCACATCGAGAACACCTTCTCGGTGGCGCTCGTGCTCGGCGCGCTCTCGGACTTGTGCATCAAGGTTGGCCGAGAAGCCGACCTGGTGTCGCTCCTCGGAGGCATCGGTGACGTTGAATCGTCGGCGCCCTCTGATGCGATGTGGAAGCTCGCCCGCATGGCGAACGAGACGCCCGCCGTCGGCGCTGCATTCGACGCTGGCATCGAGGGACTGGCCGATCGGCTCCGCTCCTCGGCTGATGCAGCGGCGTGGGTCACCGAGTTCGACGCCTTCCTCGACGAGTTCGGGTCACGTGGGCCCAACGAGTGGGACATCGGCTCAGACCCGTGGGCGCTGCGGCCCGAGCTGGCGCTCGCCGCAATCGGCCGCATTCGCAACGCGCCCGACACCCACAACCCGCAGGCACAAGCCGAGCGTCTGGCTGGCGAACGCGCCGAGGCGATCGCCCGAGTCCGGGGTGCACTCAACCCGGTCGACAAGAAGATGTTCGACAAGGCGCATGCTGCGACCACGATCTGGTCTCAGGCACGCGAGCGCTCGAAGACGACAATCATCCGAGCCGTCCACTCGGCCCGCGTCGCACAGACCGAGCTCGCGCGCCGTGTCGCCGAACGTGGCGGCCCTGCAGAGCGCCGCCACACCTGCTTCGTGTCCGTCGATGACTTCGAGGCAATGCTCGCCAACCCGACCGGGTTCAACGACGTCATCGCCGAACGAGCGACGACGTATGCCGACCTGTCGCAGCGGGTGCCACCGTTCATTCTCGAAGGCGAGGTTCCTGCCGTCGAGACGTGGGCACTCCGCGGCGACACGGCCGAAGCGCTCGAAGCGGGCACGACCGTCCAAGGCATCGCCGGTTGCCCTGGTGTCGCCCGTGGCCGAGCCCGTGTGGTGCTCGATGCTGGCGACCCCGGCGCACTCGAGCCGGGCGAGATCCTCGTGGCACCGATCACCGACCCGAGCTGGACGCCACTGTTCCTGGCTGCCTCGGGCGTCATCGTCGACGTCGGCGCCACGATGAGCCATGCCGTGATCGTGTCTCGCGAGCTCGGCATTCCTTGTGTCGTGTCCGCGGTCGGAGCGACCGATCGGATCCCCGACGGGGCACTCGTTGAACTCGACGGCAATACCGGCGAAGTCACGATCATCGAGCTTCCCTGAGTCCTGCGGTGCACGACCAAGCGCCAATCCTCGAGTTCGACGACAACCCAACAGCGATCATTGAGCCGTCGCTGTGGCATGCCCGCATCGACGGCCTCCCATCGGGTGCGGTGATCACTTGGATGTCCGATGCGTTCGAGCGATTCCTCGCCGAGCATCCGCACCAGGCTCGGCACCGGTTCACCGCTGAGACGGCCGACATGGCGATCTACCAAGTCGAACTACCCGAAGGGCCGGTCGTCGCGGCCCTGTCGTTCGTTGGCGCACCCGTCGCTGCATCGCTGTTCGAGACCTTGGTCGCGATCGGGTGCTCGACCACGATCGCAATCGGGAGCTCAGGAGGGTTGGTTCCTGAGCATCCGCCAGGCGCCGTCGTCGTTCCCGACCGAGCGATCCGCGACGAGGGCGTGTCCTATCACTATGCGCCTGCGGCGCGACACGCCGACCTCGACTCAGGACTTCAGGACGCGCTCCGGGCCGCCTTTGCCGACGATGGCCTTGAGCCGGTGACAGGCGATCTGTGGACGACCGACGCGTTCTTTCGCGAGACGCCAGCCAAGGTCACCAGCCGCGTGAGCGAAGGGGCGATTGCGGTCGATATGGAGGCCTCTGCGTTGGCCACCATCGCCGCGTTTCGCGGTGTGCGCCACGGCCACGCCGTCTACATGGCCGACACGCTCCACGGCGACGAATGGGACCCCACCGACCTGGTCGAGCGCAACACCGACTACCGCTACCGGCTGCTCCTGACCGCAGCTCGGACTGCCGCACGAGAGAGCTGAGCTGCCAAACTCTCGGCGTGCATCTTCTCGTCGTACGCCACGCGCAGCCCCATGACGAAACCGAAACCGGCGGCGAGGGCGATCCTCCGCTGACCGACCTCGGCCACGCTCAGGCCGAGGCCGTCTGTGCCTACCTGCGCACCCAAGGTGTGGACCACATCGTGGCGAGCCCGATGGTTCGGGCCCGCCAAACGGGCGAGCCCTTGGCTGCCTCCCTGGGCCTCGAGATCGAATTCGACGATGACCTCAAAGAGGCGGGTTGGCAGCTCGGCAAGTACATCCGGACCGAAGAGAATCTCGACGAATACGCCAAGCTGCTCGAACGAGACCCCGACTACCTGTACAAGCCCGAGGGCCGCGACGGGTTCAGTGAGCGGATTATGCGTTCGTTCACCCGCGTCGCCTCCGAGAACCAGGGCCGCACCGTCGCCGTGTTCTGCCATGGCATGGTCACCACGACGCTCGTTGCGAACTCGTTGGGCATCGTCAATGGCCCCCAGGACCTGCACCCGACCTACTCGTCAGTGACACGCATTCAGGCTTCGCCGAGCCGAGGGCTGTGGTCGGTGCGTAGCTTCAACGAAACGATGCATCTCGCCGAAATCGGCACGCACTGACGCGGTTTTCGGTCGCAACCGCAAAGCTGGGATAGGTCCCTCGGGCCATCTCGGATCGGGCATCGCTAGGTCGAATTGATCGTTCAGCGGACGACATCCGCTGATGCAATTGGGAGACATGACCCTGGGCCGACGGCTTGCTCATGTTCCGATTCACGCATCTCGCGACCTGGACCAGCGCCCTCGTTCTGACCATCGGCGCTCTCCTCGCCACGGTCACCTTCGCCGGAAGTAGCGCTTCAGCCCAACCCTCGTGGGAACCCGAAACGGGACTCTCCACGTTGCCGGGCGCACCCGGCTTCAACGATCTTTCGGGCGCGACGATTTCTGGCGACGGCCGCCTGTGGGCCGTCGACAACAAGCTGAACGATGTCATTGCGTGGCAGACCTCGGGCTCAGGATGGTCCCTGGTCGACAGCTGGGACCTCGGCACCTTTGGCGTGGCCGATGCCGAAGCCGTCTCGTGGATCGAGGGCGGCTCGACCAGCGGCGGCACCCGTCTTGCGGTTGTCGACGAAGACTCGAACCGAGTCTTCGTCGTGACGATCAGCTCGACCGACGCATCGCTCGAACGCATCATCGACCTGACGCCCTGGGTCGGTGCTGCGGGCGACGACGGCCTCGAGGCCATCGCCTGGTCCCATGACGAGTCGACGAGCAGCAACGACGTCTTCTATGTCGGCATGGAAATCACGGCCGAACTGTTCCGGGTCACGGTTCCCGCAAGTTCGAACCAACCGTCTTCGGTGCAAGGCATGTCGCTCGGCATTCCCGAGATCGCCGGGCTCGCCGACGATCCGACCAGCGACGCGCTCTACGTCATGAGCGAGTCGAACAAAACCGTCTACGCAACCTCGACGAGCGGTGCGACGCCGACGGCGCTGTTCTCGACCTCGTCGATGTACCAGCCCGAAGGCATCCACCTCGACGCTGCTTCGATGACCCTGCACGTGTTGGGCGAAGGCAACCAGGAGTACGCGTCGTGGAAGCTCGCGACCTCTCCCCCAGCAACACCCACGCCAACGCCGCCGGTCACACCGCCAACTGAGTCCGGCAGCATCTCGGTGCGTGTCGACCGCTCCAGCGACGATGCCGAAGAGCTCGCCAACGGCTCGATGTACCTCAACAGCTCGGACCTGGAACTCACCTGGGACCGCGGTGGTCACCAGAACGTCGGCGTGCGATTCGCGTCGGTCCCCGTCCCCGCGGGTGCCACGATCACCTCGGCCGAGATCGAGTTCGAAACCGACGAGCTGAACCGTGGAGCGACTTCACTCACGATTCGGGCCCACGACGCAGGCGACGCTTCGACATTCGCCACCGGATCGGGAAACATCTCGAACCGTCCTGTCACCGACGCAGCCGTCGGCTGGCAGCCAAGCGCGTGGCAGACCTGGAGTGAGCGCCACACGACACCCAACCTCGCCGTCGTCGTGCAAGAGCTCGTGAACCGACCGGACTGGCAGCCAAACCAGGCGATGGCATTCGTCCTGACCGGCACGGGCGAGCGCACCGCCCGAAGCTTCGACGGCCGCTCCAGTGCCGCCCCGCTCCTGACCGTGACCTGGGACGCAAATGCGCCGGCACCAACACCGGAACCCACGCCTGAGCCGACTCCAGAGCCCACGCCCGAACCCAC
>CAZEMU010000053.1:25252-27890 GCA_964513315.1 uncultured Acidimicrobiaceae bacterium
CACCAACACCGGAACCCACGCCTGAGCCGACTCCAGAGCCCACGCCCGAACCCACCCCTGAGCCGACGCCGCCACCAGCGAACGGATCGACGCACACTGCGACCGTCCAGATCGCGCGTGGCGATGACGACGCCGAAGAACGAGCCGACGGTTCGATGTACCTGACGAGCTCCGATCTCGAGCTGACCTGGGACGGAGGCGGCCACCAGCACGTCGGCATGCGATTTGTGGACATTCCTGTGCCTGCGGGCGCCACGGTGATCGAAGCATCACTTGAGTTCGAAACCGACGAGCGCAACAACGGCACGACGTCGCTCCTGATCGCAGGTCACGCGACCGGCAATGCTGAGATCTTCACCTCTGCGAACAACAACATCAGCAGTCGAGCGACGACTAATGCGACGACCGCCTGGCAGCCAGCGGCATGGCAGACCACCAACGAGCGACACGTCTCCCCCGACATCGCCAACGTCGTGAACGAGATCGTCAGCCGCAGTGACTGGAACCAAGGCAATGCGCTCGCCGTCATCATCACCGGCACCGGTGAACGCACCGCCGAGAGCTGGAACGGCGAACGCAACGGCGCACCCCGGCTGCACCTGAGGTGGACGACCGATGGTTCGACGCCACCGGCACCGACGACGCCTCAACCGACCCCGCCCCCGACCGTGGAGCCCACTCCGGCGCCGACGCTCCCTACGGGACCGACCCCGACTCCCCCAACGGCGCCAACCACCATGACGGTTGCAATCGCTTCTGGCGCTGACGACATCGAAGTTCGATCCAACGGCAGCCACAACGTGAGCAGCGGCGACCTCGATATCGCCAACCCGGCAACGCCCGTTGCCTTGCGCTTCGACGTCTGCATTCCTGCCGGAACCAGCGTGCTCGAAGCCCGCCTTCAGATGACGGCCGACGAAGCCGACACCACCTCGACGTCGGCGATCGTCCGGGCCGAAGCGTCCGCCAACGCGGCCGCGTTCGCCACGCAACTTGTCGGCGATCGCACCATGACGCCAAGCACCATTTCGTGGCCGAGCTGGTCGACGTGGACACCCGGAACCGTCGAGACGTCGCCTGACCTCGCGCCGCTCATGACCGAGATCGCAGCCGCTGGCTGGTCGGGTTGCGGCAACGTCGTCTTCGTCATCGAAGGCAACGGTGACCGCGAGGCCTCGTCCTATGACAGCAACCCCGCAGCCGCACCGCGACTCATCCTCACCATCGGCTAGCACTACGCCGTGTCGGCGGGACGAAACGTTCGCCGACCTACCCCCTACGGCCCGTAGGATCGTCGGCTATGAGTGACTTGGCCAAGGCCTACGTGCCCGCTGATGCCGAAGCGGTCGTGACCGCTCGCTGGGACGAAGCGCAAGCGTCGCACGCAGTAGCGCCCGAGCCCGGCTCGGAGACCTACTCCATCGTGATCCCGCCGCCGAACGTCACCGGCGCGCTGCACCTCGGCCACGGACTCAACAACACGCTGCAAGACGTGCTCGTTCGCTACCACCGCATGAACGGTGTCTCGACGCTGTGGATGCCGGGCACCGACCACGCCGGCATCGCGACCCAGACCGTTGTCGAGAAGCGACTGCTCAGCCAAGGCATCAGCCGGCTCGAGATCGGCCGCGAGGCCTTCATCGAGAAGACCCAAGAATGGAAAGACGAGTACGAGGCTCGCATCCTCGGTCAGCTCAAGCGGATCGGCGCGTCGTGTGACTGGGATCGCGTGCGCTTCACGATGGACGACATGTGCGCGACCGCGGTTCGCCATGCGTTCTTCGAGTTCTTCCGCGATGGTCTCGTCTACCGCGGCAAGCGGCTCGTCAACTGGGACCCCGTCACCCGCACGGCACTCGCCGACGACGAGGTCGAGATGGAAGAGGTCGAGGGCCACATGTGGTACCTCAGCTACCCGCTCGAAGATGGCGCGCTTCCCGACGGACGCACCCACGTCACCGTCGCAACGACCCGCCCCGAAACGATGCTCGGTGATACCGCCGTTGCCGTGAACCCCGACGATCCGGCTGCCGAAGCGCTCATCGGCAAGTACCTGATTCTGCCGATCGTCGGTCGCCGGATTCCGATCGTCGCCGACGACTACGTCGTCATGGCCGACCCCGAGAGCAGCGACTCCAAGGCGCAGTACGCCAGCGGCTTCCTCAAGGTCACGCCTGCGCACGACCCGAACGACTGGGACATCGGCCTGCGCCACGAACTGCCGGTCATCAACGTGATGGGGCCCGACGGCGCGATCAGCGACCAGTACGGCTGGGAAGACATCAACGACGAGGCCCGAGCCTTCGTCGGTATGAGCCGCGAAGACGCCCGCACGGCGATCGTCGCCTGGTTCGATGAGAACGGCCTGCTGGCCGAGGTCCGTGACTACACCCACTCGGTCGGTCACTCGTATCGCAGTCACGTGCCGATCGAGCCGTGGCTATCCGACCAGTGGTACGTGGCCGTCACCGACGACCGGCTCCGGGGGTCTGCGCTGCGAGCGTTGAACGATGAGCAGGCTGCCGAGATGCCAGCCGGAATCAATCCACGATCGAACGATCGTGCGGGTGATGGCGAGATGACGTTCTTCCCCGAGCGCTACGCCAAGACGTACTACGCGTGGCACGACAACATCCGT
>CAZEMU010000054.1:0-27866 GCA_964513315.1 uncultured Acidimicrobiaceae bacterium
ACCGGCGAGGCGCTGTTCACCCAAGCCGGACTGTTTCCCGAGGCCTACTTCGACAAGCGGCCCTACATCTTCCCCCAGAACCTGACCGGCGTCGCCGATCTCCGGACCATCGCCGACGCGGCCAAAGACCTCGCGCCCCAGTGGCGGGAAGACCCGGATTTCTCTCTCGACGGCGTCATGACGATCGACCCGATCGCGCTCGGCGGGTTCCTCGAGCTCACGGGGCCGATTGCCGTCGCTGGCCGCGATGAACCGATCGACAGTTCGAACGTCGCCGACTTCTTGCTGCGCGAGCAGTACCTCGAGTTCGACGGCGACGCCCGCGATGAGCGCCAAGACGCACTCCGGGACCTGGCGGGCACGGCATTCGCAGAGCTGCTGTCCATCGAAATACCGGGCCCCGAGCGCCTCGGCGCCATCTTTGGCCCGCTCGCTCGAAGCGACCGGCTGACCTTTACGACGTTCGACGATTTCGAGAACGCGTTCCTGAGTCGCGTGCTGCTCGACGCCAATCTGCCCAACGTCAGTGAGCAGGTCGAGATGATCGGCTGGTTCCACGAAACGGGCATCGCCGGCAAGATCGACGCCTACACCGAACGCGACATCGCCTACGACGTCACGGTGAACCCAGACACCGGCGAAACGGCGGGCACGCTTCGCGTGACCTATCGCAACAACGCACCGGCTACCGCGACTAGCTACGTGCTTGGCAATGTCCCCCGCGACGGGCTCGACGGCACACCGCTGACGACGGGCACCAATTTCGTAAATGTCGCGCTCTACACCCGAGCGGGCGTGGGCGAGACCACCGTCGACGACGAACCGCTGAAGTTCGAGGACCCAAAGCCGTCGCTGAGCTACGAGCATCATCGATCTGCCATCGAGGTACCCCTCAGCGAGGAACGCACCATCCTCGTTGAGCTCCAGGGCCAGGTTGCGCCGGGCCGCTACGACCTGCTGGTCGCAGCCCAGGCCCTGGCCGTTGTCGGCGATTTCGAGGTAACGATTCGTCCAACGGATGGCTGGCGAATCGCTGGTGATGCCGCAGCTGACGACGGTTCATGGACCGTTTCAGGCCCGCTTGATTTCCACCAAGCGATCTCCGTGGAGTTTGTCGCCGACGAGTGACGTATTGCCAGGTCGCGACAAATTGCTCCAATGAGTTGACGTGTCACCTCAATTGTCTATACTGGCCCTCTGCACAGCGCATACGCGCACACCTTTGGAAACGAAGAGCCATATCGGCTCTCGGGAGGAACCAATAATGATTCGTAAGATGCTGGCAGCTGCTACCGCAGTCGCCATGATCCTGGTCGGTGTTCTGTCGCTGAACGCCGGCGCCAACACCAACTGCGGTGGGTACTACTTCGGTGGCGCCACCAACGACTGCGCTGACGCAGTTGCATACGGTGGTCCATTCACCAACATGCCTGCAGCTCCAACCGGCCCTTACGGCTGGGGTAGCCTGAACGTCGTCGCTGGCGCTGCTAGCGGTGGCACGGGTGGCGGCGACGCTGGTGCGGCTCTGGCCCACACCGGTAGCGAAAGCACCGTTATCGCCTACGTCGGTACCGGCATGATCGCCTTCGGCGCCGTTGCACTCGGCAGCCGTCGCAAGTTCTTCCAAGGTGCGCTCGACTGAGCGTGTGCGCATGACGTAACTCGATTACGTCGATCTTCAAGAAACCCTCTGCGGTGACGACGGTCACCAACGAGGGTTTCTTGCTGTTTTGGCCTATGACGAATCAGCCCTGCTGCATCGTCCGCCGAGACCCAATCACGAACCTGCCCTGGTGAGCTGCAACGCTCGCCAGGGCATTCGTGCTTTCACTCGTCCCCCTGGCCGAGTCGGTGGCGAGCGCGCCAGAGCGGAGCGAACTCTGTGCACCTTGCCCGCGGTCAGCGGGTGAACTGCACAGAGAAGCCGGGCTAAGGGCTGTCAATCGGCGCTGCGCACGATGCCGGGGCCGATCTTTTGCCGAGGAGACACCTGCCGCTGATGACGCCGGGGGAAGGCGATTTGTGGCGATGCTTGAGATAAGCACACCAGCAGCAGATGCTCCTCGGTCTGTAGGACTCCTTCGGCGGCCAGAACCCGATTCATGAGCCCGCGTGAAGGATGTCACACCCCATATCGGGGACAACGGGCAGCGAAGGCCATCAGGTACGGGTGCACCCGGTTCCGCATCGCTACGCTGACGTCGCCGTCACGACGCCTTGCGGGCCCCTTTCGGAGGAGCATCCATGATCTTCGGTGAGAATCTGCTTGCGCTCCTGGTCCTTGCTATTGGCGGCGCACTGGCAGTGGGCAACCTGCTTGCCCTCATACGGCCACGCACGCCGCTCGATGCCGATGACGACACCGTGCTCGAACGACCGCCGCTCGGTCGTTCGCTGGTCATGATCCTTTTCGGCACCATCGCCGCGATCTGGGCAATCGCCAGCCTGGTTACCGCCGACGACGACCCCGTCGAGATCTCGGCCGACACAGCGATCGTCGTCGACCTCACCTAGAGCTTTCGTGGGCCGCTAGCTCCCGCGCGGCCAACGAGTCACGGCGTGCGAGTGAGCATGAGCTGCCGCCGGGGCTCACCGTCGTAATCAAAGAAGAGCGTGAGAACCGCTTCGTCGGCTCGCACGAGATCCAGACACAACGTTCTGACCGCACTGTTGGCAAAGAGTGACGCGAGAAAATCCAGGTAGGGCCCAGCAAGCGCTTCGTCGCTCACTTCGATCAGCCTGACGTCATCTTCGCCAACGCGAACCTCCACCAGGTCGACATCCGAATCAATCCAAAGATCGGTGAGTGATCCTGCGGGCTCGAACTGGTCGAAGTCGTCGAACTCCGCTGGGATCGTCGCGAAGTCCGCCGAGTACCGAAGGACGACGTAACTCGCGCCGCTGAGCGGGCTGGTGATGATCGCGGCGACGCCGGATGCGTGGACATCCCCAACGCGCTCCAGGCTGGCGATGAGGTCCTGCACAGCTGACTCAATATCGGCCGTCAGATCGACCTGGAGCGTGTTCAACGAGCCACCGGGAGATCCGTTTGATCCCAACTTTTGCAGAGCCAGATGGCTCGACTAGTTGTTGCGGGCCATGTTGGCGAATCGGGTGTAGTGCGGCAGCCACGCGAGACGCACGACCCCAGTTGGGCCGGCGCGGTGCTTGGCGATGATGACTTCTGCCTGACCCATGTCGGCCGAGTCGGGGTTGTACACGTCATCGCGGTACAAGAACATGACGACGTCGGCGTCTTGCTCGATGGCGCCGGACTCACGCAGGTCGGCCAGCATCGGACGCTTGTCGGTCCGCTGCTCCAAGCCACGAGAGAGCTGCGAGAGCGCAATCACGGGGCACTCGAGCTCACGGGCGAGGATCTTGAGACCACGGCTGATCTCGGACACTTCGACCTGGCGGTTCTCGGCCGAGCCTCGGCCGGTCATCAGCTGGAGGTAGTCGATGACCACCATGCCGATGTCGCCAACCTTGCTCTTGAGCCGACGTGCCTTGGCACGAATGTCCATGACCGTGATGTTCGGGTCGTCATCGATCCACAGCTGCGCATCGCCAAGTCGACCCATGGCCTGGGCCAGCTTGGTCCAGTCATCGTCCTTGAGGCGGCCATTGCGGATGCTCGTCGCATCGACCTTGGCCTCGGAGCACAACAGACGCTTCGAGAGCTCGAGCTTGCTCATTTCGAGTGAGAACAACAGCACGGGACGCTGCTCGACCATCGCTGCGTGGGCGACCATACCGAGCGCGAAACTCGTCTTACCCATGGCAGGACGGGCGCCGACGATGATCAGGTTGGACGGCTGCAGGCCAGCGGTGAGTCGATCGAGATCAACGAAACCGGTCGGCGTGCCCGTGATGGCATCGCCGCGGTCATACAGCGCCTCGATGTCGTCGAGCGTTTCGCCGAGCAGGTCGTGCATGTACGCCATCGAGTCCGAGACTCGCCCTTGGGCGACATTGAAGACGAGCGTCTCGGCTTCGTCGACGGCCTTGGTGACATCGTCGGGTTGGGCGTAACCGATCTCGGCGATGTCGTGGGCGGTCATGATCAGCTTGCGAAGAACGGCATGGTCGTAGACGATCCGGGCGTAGTGCGCAGCATTCGTTGCCGCCGGCGTGCCTGCTGACAGGGCCATGAGCGCACCGGTGCCAGCGACCGACGCGTCAACGCCATCGCGAGCCAGTTCGTCAGCGACGGTCACGACGTCAACCGCTTCGCCACGCTCGTACAGCGACCGAATCGCCTCGAAGATCGACTGGTGCACCGGCTTGTAGAAGTTGGCGCCCTCGACAATCTGCGACGCATCGACGATCGCATCTGTCGTCAGCAACATGGCACCCAGCAAGGAAGCCTCGGCCTCGATGTTGTGGGGCGGAACCCGGCCCGGAAGCGTGGGCGCGGCAACGTCGGCAGGCTGATTCATGCGCTGTCAGCTTCGCTCAGGTGGTGCCCTGACGCCAGAGGATAAGGGTGTGGATTCGTGGGGATTTCGCGGCCAAATCTGTGGAGTTCTGCCGGAAAATGCACGGTCAAAGCTGGGGAAAACATGGCTCACCCTCTGGATAACTTCTGCCCATTGTGGATGACGGGTTCGGGACACTCGGGGACCACCTGGATCATGATGACGTAGCGGTATGACAATCTGGTCGAGCTGCTGCGAAAACGACGAAGACCGCCTCGCAAGAGGCGGCCTTCGATCGAATGTGTGCGTGAAGCGGGAGCTTCAGACCTCTTCAGCGATGACCGAGACGCTGATCGCCATGGTCACCTCGGGGTGCAAGACGATGGTGACCGAGTGGTCGCCAAGGTCCTTGATGGGCTCGTCGAGCTGCACGGTGCGTCGATCGATCTCGACACCTGCGTGCTCGGCGGCGCCGACGATCTCGGTCACGCCGACTGAGCCGAAGAGCTTGCCTTCGTCGCTGGCCCGAGCGGCGATCACCATCGGCACGGAGCCGAGGCGGTTCGCCAGTTCCTGGGCTGCAGCGCGGCTCTTGGCGTTGCGCTGGTTCTCGACTCGGCGCATGGCCTCGGCCTCGCGCTCAACACCGGGGGTCGCGCGCATGGCGAGACCCTTCGGGATCAAGAAGTTGCGGCCGTAGCCATCAGCGACATCAACGATGTCGCCACGTTGACCGACACCATCAACGGTGTCACGAAGAACGACCTTCATCACTCGTCTCCAGCTTCGTCAGTGGTTGCTTCGACGGTCTCGGCCTCGGTGGCCTCGCCATCGACTGCCTCTTCGCCCTCACCGTTCGGTCCTGGCGGCGGGCCGCTCGGACGTGGCGCTGGGCCGTCAGCGCGGTTGCCACGATCGTCGCGACGGTTGCCGCCACGCTGCGAGGTAACACGGTTCGTGTACGGCACGAGGGCCATCTCACGAGCGTTCTTGATCGCACGTGCGATCTCACGCTGCTGTTGGGTGTCGTTGCCGGTCACGCGACGGGCACGGATCTTGGCCCGGTCAGACATGAAGCGACGGAGAAGGTTGACGTCTTTGTAGTCGACGTACTCGATCTTCTCTTGGGTGAGGACCGAGATCTTCTTCTTGCCGCGACGCTGGTTGTCGCGTGGCTTAGGGGAACGCTTTGGTTTGCGGGCCATCAGAACGGCTCCTCGTCGTAGTTGTAGTTCGGGGCTGGTGCAGGTGCGGGTGCGTTCTGGGCGGGCTGGCTTGCGCCACCTCCGCCACCAAAGCCGCCGCCTCCGCCACCGAAGTTGTCGTCTCGGGGGTTGCGGGTGACCTCGACTGAGGCCCAACGCAGGCTGGGGGAAACGTCATCGGCCTTGATTTCGACCTTGGAGCGACGATCTCCCTGAGGGGTTTCCCAAGAGCGCTGTTCGAGTTCGCCACTGACGACGACTCGGGTGCCCTTGGTAAGCGATGCGGCGACGTTCTCTGCGAGCGTGCCCCAGCAGCTGACGTCGAAGTACGAGACTTCTTCGACCTGCTCGCCGTTGCGCTGATAGCGCTTGTTCCACGCAACACCGAAGTTGCAAACTGACGCGCCGTTCGGCGTGTAGCGCAGCTCCGGATCGCGGGTCATGTTGCCAACGATGCTGACGGTATTTCCAAATGCCATGGGGTGCTTCCTCTCAGGATGCGCCGATCAGGCCGCGCTTTTCGGCCTCGCTATCGGGCAGGCGAATGAGCTTGTGGCGAACGACATCGTCCGCGAGCCGGAGGTTCCGGTCGAGGTCACCGATGAACGAACCGTTCTCGGAGACGAGTTCAAGGACCAGGTAGTAACCCTCGGCCTTGTGGTTGATCTCGTAGGCAAACTTGCGTCGGCCCCACCAGTCGTTCTTTTCGATCGTGGCGCCGTATTCGGTCGCGGATCCCGCAACACGGCTCGACGCCTTGGCAGCACTCGAATCATCGAGATCGCCATCGAAAATGACCATCAATTCATACGCTCGCATGGAGCACCTCCCTCTGGACCTGCAGAGCAGGGCTGTGGACTTCACAGCAGGGTGTTTGCAATTGTTCAATTGCAACGCAGCACGATAGCGGCGCCAAATGGCTGAACCTCATGAGACCAGTCCTCATGAGACGAGTATCCCATGGCCCTGTGACAGGCGCCTCTCGGTGGATCGCTAGTCGGTGGGGCCGGAGCCGTAGAGGCCGAGGGCCTCGGCTTCGTCGTCCTTCATGTGGTAGCTCTCGTCGTCGTTCGGGAACGCCTTGGTGCGCACGTCGTCGACATAGGCGTTGAGCGCCGCGATGCCATCGTTCTTGAGCGATGCGTAGACCCGCACGAACTTGGGCACGAAGTCGTCTTGGAGCCCGAGCATGTCGTGGAACACGAGGACCTGGCCATCACAGCCCGGGCCGGCACCAATGCCGACCGTCGGGATATCGAGTGACTCGGTCACCAGGTCAGCGACACGACGAGGCACGCCTTCGAGCACGATCGAGAAGCAGCCAGCGGCTTGGAGCGCCTTGGCTTCTTCGACAAGCGCCAGCGCAGACTCGGTGCTCTTGCCCTGAACTTTGAAACCGCCCATGGCGTGCACGGACTGCGGCGTGAGGCCGATGTGGCCCATCACGGGCATCTCGGCGGCGATGAGGGCTTCGATCATGGGAAGCCGCTGCAGGCCACCTTCGAGCTTGATGGCGCCCGCGCCGGCTCGAATCAGGCGGGCTGCGTTGCGGACCGTCTCTTCGACCGACACGTGATAGCTCATCCACGGCAGGTCGCCGACGATCAGCTGCTTAGGCTTGGCCCGGGCGACCGCAGCCGTGTGATGGACCATGTCGTCCATCGTCACCGACAGCGTGTCCTCGTAGCCGAGCACGACCATCGCGAGCGAGTCGCCCACGAGAATCATGTCCGCGTCGGTCGCATCGACCATGCGCGCCGACGGATAGTCATACGCGGTGATCATCACGAGTGGGTCGGCTCCGCTCGCGACCTTTCGGGACGCGAGCGCGGGCGCAGTACGACGCTTGGCCATGGTGGCTCCTTGCAACTAAGTCTTGCCGTCCGGCGCCTAGGGCTGCCGGCAGCGACTCCATCAAACCACGTCTATCGAACGGTGACAAGGGGCGTCCCATTCCCATGGGACGCAAACGCCAGGGCGGCGATCCGTTAGATGAAGCTGATGCGCACTTCGTGCGGAATCAGAATGCCCGTGCCCGACAGTTGGGCCTGCCAGACCGCGTCGAAGTCCACGCCGTTCATGTCTCGGGTATCCACGACGATCGAGTGCGGTAGACCTGGACCGACGATCACGCTCGGGCCCGAGGTTTGCGGGACCGAGGTGCCCACAACTTGGATCTGGGCGGACCCATCGAGACTGAACTGTGCCTGGGATGCGCCGGTGAGCCCCGTCGAGCTGAGATAGCTGAGCGTTGCGCCCGCGCCGGTCATGTTCGGGTCCTCGGTCCAGATGCGAAGCACCCAGTCACGGTCACGTTCGGTGCCACCGGTTTCGACGACATGCAGGCTCGACATCGAGACCTGGGGAAGGTCGTAACCCAAACGCACGGCGTCGACAGTTGGCGAGATACCCGAGGTCGTGGTGGTGAGCTCGACTCGAACGACGTAGTAGGCGTCGCCGAAGTCCCATACGTAGGGAATCGGATTCTCGCCAGAGGTGAAGGTCGTGCCGCTCGTGCCGTCAGGGCCGACGAACGGCGCCGACAGCGCGAGCGCTGGCGTTGCGCCTCGAGCAACTTGCATAGTCACGGCGGTGCCTGCGGGAAGGTCAACCACGTCGGCGTCCAACAGGCCAAAGACGTTCGTGCCGGTCGTGAGCGTGTCGATGACCGGGCTTGTCCACGTGCCGACGAGCGGCGAGGCGGGGAGCAACTCAATCGGCTGCTGCGACACGATCGGCTCGCTGTTGCTGAAGGCCCAGGCGGACTTCATGCCGAGCAGGTTCGTCTCGTCTTGATTGCGGCGATCCTCGTAGTACGCAAAGAATGGCTCGCCGTTGGTGCTACGGATCTCGGTGCCTTGGACGGCGGCACCCCAGACGGCGTGGCCGGGGAAGCCTGGGCTGGGCGGCGAGCACGAAACCGGAACGGCACCGACGTTGATGGTCATCGCCGTTGGGCAGGCGAATGCGATGTAGTCGGCGTCAGAGGGTAAGTAGTAGACGCTGTCGAGCAGTCGTTCCGGAAGGAACGCGGTCGATTCGAAGCCGTCGCGGTCGGCCTGCTGAATACCGCCCGTGGCGGTCACGAAGTTGGTGAGGCGCATCGCGGTGCCGTTGCCGTCGAGGTCAGCACCGTTGTTGAGCGAGGTCACGGCGCCAGCGCCAGCGCTGACGGTGGTGATCGTTCCGTCGTCCATCCAAACGTCGACGCTGCCTGCGCCGTCGAAACCGAACTGGGCGTTGCGGCTACGCACGCCGTACACGTCGTCGCCGTAGAACGGGGGGACGACCATGGCGTCGGAGAACGAGTTGTTGCTGGCCGTGTGCGTCACGATGATGGGCACGCCGTTGGTGGAGCGGATGATGCCAGCGCGGCCGCCGCTGACCTCGACGGATGGGGTATTGGCGACGCCTCCGACCGAGCCGCTCCAGGCGAGCGTCGTGCCGTTGTAGATGTCGACGGTCGCAGTGCCACCGGTCGGAGCGACGAGTGTCCAGCGCTGGTTGCTGCGGTTTGTCGGGAACACCATGTCGGTGCCGGCGAAGCTGATCGGCACGATCGAGTCCATGCCTTGGCCGCGGCCTCGACCTCCGAGCGGGCCGGTCGAGAGAATCTGGGTGTCGACGGTGATGCCGGTGAACGCTTGCACGTCGCCAGCGTTGAGGACTGCGGTCGTACCGCCGACGGTCACCATGTTGTTGTCGACATAGCTGACGATGTCGACGGTTCCGTCATTGCCGGAGCTTCCGTCAAAGCGCCACCAGGCGGGGAAGTACAGCTCACGTTGGGCGCTGTAGGAGAAGACGTCGCCTTCGGAGGACACCGTGGTCGCCGTGGCGTTGTCGAAGTAGAGGCAGAACTGGGTAGTCGAGAAGCCGGGAAGGTCCAGTTGGACCCACACGGTCGTGTCGGCGGTGCCGACACCAGACTCGACGAAGATCGGGAGCTGGGTGACGTCATCGTCAGCGATCGCTCGGTAGTCGGCGCCATCGGCTTGAACCAGTCCGCCTGCCAGGTCGGAGGTCGAGTCGAAGACGATGCGCACTTGGTGTTCGGCGAGCAGCGTGTCGCCATTCATGATGTCGAAGCAGCGGCGGGCACCCCAGTCGGTGTCCCACCAGTCGATGGCGCTAGCAGCGGCGATCTGGAGCAGCGTGCCGGTGGCGTCGACTTCGGTGTCGTCGTAGGTGCCGAGGTCGAAGTCGGCTTCGAGGTCGTAGCTGGCTTCGTCACCCTGGTGATAGGCGTAGAGCTCGGGGCCCGCAGAAGGAGCAGCGACGCTGCCTTCCATGTGGTTCTGGATGAAGATGCGGGCGAAGGCGATCTGAGGCAGCAACAGGACGGTGAGAAAAAGGGCGAAGCCCACCAACGGCACATACCGGTGGTGAGCTTCCTTACGACGCATCAGCGTGCCCATTTCTCTCTGTCCCCTGCGAACCTGGGTCAGTCAGTCGATTAGTTGATGGTCGCCTGGGCGACCCAGTTGACCGTTGCGGTGCCGGCAGTGAATGCGATGTCCGAGCTGACCACGAAGGCGCCCTGGACTTCGCCGCCTGGGGCGACGGTGATGACACCGGTGGAGTCGACGAAGGCACCAGCGGCGGTGCCGGCGGGGACGATGATGTAGTCGTCGTTCCAATTGTCAGCCGCGACGTCGAGGTTTGGATCAACCGCAGCAGGAGCAGCGATGTTCGAGATCCAGATCTCGGCAGCCAGCTCGGACCAGTCGCCCGAAACCTGGTTGGTGGTGAGGACCACGTCGATGGCTTCGGCGCAGTTGTTCTCGTAGCGGACGACGTCGGTGTAGATGACACGGTCACCGGTCATGCCGTTGACGCTGATCTTCTCTTCGAGGAGGTCAACGCCGTCGACGGCGATGGTGTTGGCGCCAGTGGCGTCGAAGCTTGCCTGGGTGCTGTTGGCGGGGTCATCGCCGGTGGTCTTGACGAAGCAAGGTGGAGCGGCCGTGATGTCGGCTTCCATGAAGTTCTGAACGATGATTGACGCGCCTGCGGGTGCGGCAACCATGAGCAGGGCAACGATGATCGCTGCGCTTCGGCGGGTGAACTTGAGAGCGGCGAACCGACTCTTCTTCTGGGGGGTTTCCATGGTGGTCTCTCCTTGGAGGTTTGCAGGGTTCTTCACGGCTGAGCCGAGATCTTGGGAAGCGAGCGCGGTGCGTTCGCTGTGGTGGACTCCTCGTCTGCTGCAGCGGTGTCGCTCGGGTGTTCGATGAACCCGAGGAACAACACGGCGGCGACGCCGAGGAAGAGCAGAATCCGGACCATCCAGCTGGTCGGGATCAAGTGGTCGGCGTCGAAGCGCCGGTACCACTCGAGCAAGGTGAGCAGTGCCGACATGGGGATGGCGGCAGCTGCAGCCCACGCCCGCACGGGGTGATGGTGCTTGCGACGGGCGAAGTGAACGGTGGCCCAGACAACGGCGATCAGGGCGACGATGGCGGTCGACCAGCCGGCGACGGTGCGGAACTGGGCGGCGGAGGTCTGCAGTCCGGCGTAGGGAATGAAGCCCCACAGCATGCGGCTGCGAATCTCGACACCCCAGAGAGCGACGATGGCCCAAGCGGTGACGAGCTTGGCGATGACGAGCAGGAGCGCGGTCTGGCTGACCTTGTCAACCAGGTCACCCCAAGGAAGTTCGTAGGCGCGATCGTCGACGACGACGATCTCTTCCGATTCCTCAAGATGAAGTCCAGCGGCCATGCTCAGTTCATCGGAGACGGACGTCTCGCCGTGAGTGTTCCGGGATGCGTGACCTACACCGCTGATTACGGAGACCTACCCCATCTGGGTGATCGTCACCTGGGTAGGTGAGGCCGTGCCCAATCTGTCCAATTCATCGGGTCCGCCTCAACTCCCCCACATGGTTCAGGCAAGTTGTTCTCAAGTTGCAGGCAAGGGCTGCAGTCAGATGTTCTGGTCCGACGTCGTGGCTTCGGCTGCTTCCGCAGGTTCTGGCCGCAATGCGGAACGACGCACCAGGTGATTCCACGAACAGCCCTGGCAGACCTCGACGACATAGGCGACGTGTTGACCAGGCCGCCGGGCGAGACGGGCGAGTTCGCCGCGAAGTGTGATGCAACGCCCGTGTTTCGGCAGGCGGGGCCCAAAGACATAGGTGACGTGCACGAGCGCGTGGTCGCGTTCACACACCGGGCAACTGCCGGGTGTCGGGGTACCGACTTGGCCAGCGGCTCGCACGAGTTCGGGGTGGGCGTCGGTGACTTCGCTATAGCTGAGCTCACCGGATCGGTACGCATTGATGGTCGAGGCGCGAGAGAGGCGGTAGTCGACATGGCCCTGGTCGGACCCACGGTCGCCCGTAGGCACCCGGAAGACCATCGACTCACTGTAGGTCGCCTGGGCGCATGGCGGCGAGGCGACGACCACCACGCTCGGTGACGAGGGTCACCTGAGTTGTGCGCGTTTGCGCACAGAAGAACGCAGCGAGGTCGTGCAGAGTGAACGTCAGTTGGACGACGAACGATCGCCAACGGGGGAACACACATACGACAAGAACAGTTCTGAACCTTTCTCGTGGCGGGATCCGATCACGGTGGCGGGTTCAGTGGGGACCGACCGACGGCGGGACAGACATGTGGGCGGCTGCTTCGGCGGCCGGGCGACGCGGCGGGCGTCGTTGAGCAGGCGGAAACGTCTACTCGTCTGTGCCTCGGTCGGCCCACCACTCTTTGACGAGCGTGGTCTGTGTTGCGAGAGGAAGCGGACCTTCGTCGAAGAAGGCCTCTCGCAACATGGCCACGGCCTCGCCAATGGTGCGGCCAGCGCCGACACCGAGCAGCGACATGATGGTCTCGCCGTCGAGCAGTTCTGGGTTTGCGAGATCTTCGGCTGCGTCGAGGTTGATGACGGCAGCGCCGAAGCCGGCGATGTCGTCGGCAATCGGCGGATCGGCCAGCGCAACGGCGACCGCGACCGAGGCAGCCGGGTGGTTGGCACCCGCGAACCATCGGCGGAGCGCCGCTGCGTTGCGTTCGGACGGGTCGATGCTGCGGGCGCTGGTGACGACGCGAACGATCAGCCGGTGGTCGTCTCGGCTCAACCGCAACTGATCGAGGCGCGTTTCGAGTTCATCGGTCGAGTCGAGCGCGGCGGCAAGGAGCGTGGCCAGTCGAATCTGCCAACGGTGATCCGAGACGCGAAGCGTGTGGTCGACGGCGGCATGCAGGCGTGTCGACTCGATCGGCTGCGCTGCCGGTTGCTTCCACGTGAGTAGCTCGTCCGCGAGCCCGGTGTCGACCAAGAAGCGCAAGCCGCGTTCGGGATCGGGTAACCCGAAGAGTCGTTCGAGTTCATCGCCGATGCGCTCGATCGCAACGATGCGCAACCGTTCGCCCAGATCGACAGCTGCGGCGGTGAGTTCGTCGGATGGTTCGAGGTCGAACCGCGATGCGAACCGAGCCGCACGGAGCATGCGCAGTGGATCGTCAGTGAACGAGATTTCGGGTTCGAGCGGCGTGCGCAAGAGTTGTGCTTCGAGATCCCTCGCACCGTGCCATGGATCGACGAGCTCGCCGCTTGGGACTTCGATGGCCATTGCGTTGACGGTGAAGTCGCGGCGAGACAGGTCGACGGCGATGTCATCGCCGAATGTCACGACGGGCTTGCGCGAGTCCGACGTGTAGCTCTCGGCCCGATGGGTCGTGATTTCGATGGCGCGGCCTTGGAATCGCAACCCGATGGTGCCGAAGCGTTCGCCCTGGGTCCACAGCGCCTCGGCGAGGTCAGCAACAAGGTCCTTGATAACTGCTGGCTCGGCGTCGGTGGTCAGGTCGATGTCGCTGCTGTCGCTGAGGTCGTGGTCAAGCCATTGGTCACGGACGATGCCGCCGACGAGATACAGCCGGTGGCCGGCATCGACGAAACGGTGCGCGAGCGGTTCGACGAGCGCGACGACAGCCGCCAGGTGATCGAACGGCACCGGTCAGCCGAGCGTTGCGTGGTGTTCGAGGACTCGGTCGATCACCGATGCACCAGGACCGCCGTTCGACGCGGACTCGGTGGCGAAGGGCTGGTCGACGAGCTGCGACATGACCGCGGCCGATGTTTCGGCGAGCGCATCGAGGTCATAGCCGCCCTCGAGGAACACGACCCGACGACCAGCGGGGGCGACCTGCAGCACACGAGCGGTCATCGCCGCGTAGTCGCCGGCCGTGAGGCCCATGTCGGTGATCGGGTCCGCGCGGTGCGCGTCGAAGCCGGCCGAGAGCAGGAGCCAGGTCGGCGCAAAGGCCTCGATCGCCGGAGCGACCGCGCGGTCCCACGCTTGGAGATAGACGTCGCCGGTTGCGCCTGGGGGAAGCGGCACGTTGATCGTCGTGCCCGCGCCCGGACCGCGGCCGCTTTCGGTGAGATCCCCGGTGCCCGGGTAACACGGCCACTGGTGGAACGACACGAACAGCACTCGCGGGTCGTCGTAGAAGATGTCTTGGGTTCCGTTGCCATGGTGGGCGTCGTAGTCGACAATCACGACTCGTTCGCCTGCATCCGCGAGCGAACGGGCAGCGACCGCAATGTTGTTGAAGAGGCAGAATCCCATCGACTGTCGGGCGGTCGCATGGTGGCCAGGGGGACGCACTGCGCAGAACGCGGTGTCTCCCTCGCCAGCTTGGAGGCGAGCGATGGCCTCGAGTCCTGCGCCGGCGGCCAGTCGAGCCGCTTCGAATGACGAGCCGGAAGCGACGGTGTCCGCGTCGATCCGTCCGCCGCCCGCTTCAGCCAGCTGTTCCACGGTGGCGACAACGTCATCGGTGTGCACCTGCGAGATTGCGTCGACCGGCGCAAGTGGCGCGTCGATCAAGGTGACGGCGTCTGCGAGGTCAGCACGAGCGAGGCCTTGGGCGATCGCTCCGAGTCGGGCCGGCCGCTCAGGGTGACCTGGGCCGGTCAGGTGCTCGAGGCAGTGCTGGTGGGACACGAACAACAGGCTCACGGGCAAATCCTAGGTTGGACAGCCGCATTGGTCTCTGGGATTGAGGTAAAACACGACGTGGCTTTCGCGCGAAGGATGGTGCACCACGGCCGCGACCGGGTGCAGATCGGTTCGTGGAAGTCCCGCGACGACATCGCAAACCTGGTCCCGTTTCCTGAACGCAATGCTCTACCCGTCGAGGCAGTCGACCATGCGTTGAGCGCCATCGAGCAGCAGGGGTTCGTGGCGACCTACACCGCGGCGATGACGCCGACGCAGGCCTCGCCGTTCCTCGCTGCTGGTTTCGACCTCGTTGAAGAGCTGCATCTGCTTCGCTGCTCGCTCGATGCCTCGCTCAGTGCCGAACGGGCAGATAAGACCCGGCTGCGGCGCGGTCGGCGGCTCGATTACCCCGACGTACTCGAGCTCGATGCGCTTGCGTTCGACGACTTCTGGCAGTTCGACCGGGCCAGCTTGTCCGATTCGATGCGAGCGACGCCTCGCCATCGGTTCCAGGTGACCCGGACCGAGCCGGTCGTCGGCTATCACGTCACGGGTCTGGCCGGAGCCAACGCGTATGTCCAACGAGTGGCCGTACATCCCGAGGCCCAGGGGCAAGGGTGGGGGCGCACCTTGGTGCAGGACTCGCTGCGGTGGGCCTGGAAGAACGGTGCCCACACGGCGCACGTCAACACCCAGTTGACGAACGAGCGAGCCGTCGCGCTCTATGAACGCAACGGGTTTGTCTTGGCGAACGAGCGGCTGCAGGTGCTGTACCGCACCGTCGGCCAAGCGAGCTAGTCCAGATCGCGTCGGGCCAGGAACTGAGCGACGGCGAAGCCGGCGACGATCGCGGTGCCGATGCCGAGCACCACCCGCCCATCTGTCGTGAGCGTGTCGGGCAAGGCGATCACCACGATCGCCAGCACGATGAACACGATGTTGACGCGAAGAACGAGGTCGACCTCTCGGCGTCGGGACACGCGTCGATTCGCGAACAGCGTGACGACGAAGGACCACAGCAAGACGACGATGCCGAAGACCGTGATGATCCAACCGGCCAGCCCGAGCCAGTCCGACATGAACGAGCCCGTGAGTGTGAGCACGAGCCCGACGATGTTGCAGAAGGCCGCGTCGAGCCCCAGTGCGAAGTTCGCGAAACGAGTCGAGGGTTCCTCAGGTGCTCGCGGAAATGACGGTGTTGCCACGGGCGCAGGTTACTGAGCCCAGGGGCCCGGTGGTCTGTCTTCGGCGAGTTCACAATCGGCGTGTTCTCCGCGCTGTCCAACCAGACTCGCGCTGTGCACAAAAGCTCAGTTCTGATGCGCAGGCGCGGTATCTGGGCGCTCGTTTACCTAAATGAGAGGCGAAAAGATGCTGGCAGAACCGTTCTTGCTTCGATAGACATAACGATTGATCCGATATCAGGTCGGTCAAGGAGGGTCCCATGTCCAGAGCATTCAGGCTCGCGCTTGCGTCGTTGGTGGCGTTGGCATTGTTCGCCACCGGTTGCGGTGGAGACGACGGTAATGACACCAAGGCCGCATTCGTGATGGTTTCGCCCATCGGCGATGCCGGCTGGAACTTCAGGCACGACCAAGGTCGCCTGGGTGCGCAAGAAGCGACAGGTGTCGAAACTGCATTCGTCGATTCGGTCCCCGAAGGCGGTGCCGAGTTCGATAACGCTGTTCAGCAGTTCATCGACGATGGCTACAACGTCATCATCACGACGTCGTTCGGCTACATGGATGCGACCGAAACGTTCGCCGCAGAAAACCCCGACGTCGTCTTCGAGCACATCTCGGGCTTCAAGATGAACGACACCAACTTCGGCAACTCGTTCGGCCGCATGTACCAGCCCCGCTACATCGCAGGCATGGCCGCGGGCGGCGCAACCGAATCGGACCGCATCGGCTACGTCGCCGCGTTCCCGATCCCCGAGGTCATTCGCGGCATCAACGCCTTCGCACTCGGCGTTGCTCGTACGAACCCTGACGCTGTCGTCGAAGTCGCCTGGACCAGCACCTGGTTCGATCCAGGCGTCGAGGGCAACACCGCCCAGGCACTGATCGATGCAGGCGCCGACGTGCTCACGATGCACCAGGACTCGACCGCAACCGGCCAGGCCATCACCGACGCCGGCGGCACGTTCATCGGCTACCACTCGGACATGAGCGAACAGGTCGCCAACTACCTGACCGCACCCGTCTGGGACTGGACGCCTCGCTACTCCGCCATCATCGAAGCGGCCAAGAACGGCACCTTCACGCCCGAGTCGTGGTGGGGCGGCATGGCTGAGGGTGTCGTCGACATCGAGATTCCTGACAGCTCGCCTGTCGCTGGCGAGATGAAGGAAGTCAAGCAGCAGATCCTCGACGGCGAGTTCGACGTCTTCGATCAGGGCACCGTCACCGCGCAAGATGGCACGGTCATCTTCGAAGACGGCGTGATCGTCAACGGTTTCCCGAACGCCTTCGCTCCTGACGTCATGGTTGGTGAGCCCGGCGCTGCGATCGACGACTTCATCCTGCTCGACATGAACTTCTTCGTCGAGAACGTCGAAGGCTCGTTGGGCTAGCCAAGTAGTACGCCCACCTGCGCTGATTGGGCGCATGTGTTGAACGAGTGGCCGGGCCTCCTTCGGGAGGTCCGGCCACGATCGCGTTCGGGGCATACTCGGGCACGGGGAAGTTGTAAGGGAGAACGTTGGAAGCACCAGCGCAGGGGCTCGCAGTCGAACTCGACAACATCTGGAAACGCTTTCCTGGCGTGATCGCCAATGCGGGGACGCGACTGCACGTGAAACCGGGATCGGTCCATGCCGTCCTCGGCGAAAACGGTGCCGGCAAGACGACCCTGATGAACGTGCTCGCTGGCATGTATCGGCCCGACGAAGGCACCGTGCGACTGCATGGTGTGGAGCAGTCCTTTGCCGCTCCCGCCGATGCCATTGCCGCTGGTGTGGGCATGGTTCACCAAGAGTTCCGGCTTGTCCCAACATTCTCGGTCACCGAGAACGTTGTGCTCGGCGCGGCCCCACGCGTGCTGTCACGCAGCGCCCTCGAAGATCAGGTCGCGGCACTGGCCGAGCGCTTCGGTCTCGCAACCGACCCTCGCCGCGAGGTCTGGCAGCTCTCGATGGGCGAACGCCAGCGCGTCGAGATCCTCAAGGCACTATGGCGCGACGCCCGCGTGCTGATCCTCGACGAACCAACTGCGGTCCTGACGCCCATCGAGGCCGACGAGCTCGGGCGCATCACCGCCGCGATGGCCGCGGACGGGCGCAGCATCATCTTCATCAGCCACAAACTCGACGAAGTCACCGCGTTCTGCGACGAAGCAACGGTGCTCCGCGGCGGCGAAACCGTCGCTGGCAACCTCGCCGTCAGCGACCTCGACGCTGGCCGACTCGCCGAGCTCATGGTTGGCGAAGCCACCGAGGTGTCACAACGCCGGGTTCGCACCAGCAGTCCAGGTGCGACGGTTCTCGACGTCAAGGACCTGCTGGTCGTGGACCTGCACGGCCGTCACGTCGTCGACGGCGTATCGTTCTCGATCGGCTCGGGCGAGGTGCTGGGCATTGCTGGCATCGCTGGCAACGGGCAACGTCCGCTCGCCGATGCGCTGGCTGGACTGACCACCAGCACCGGCTCGGTCAAGTCCGGCGAACACGACCTCAGCTCGGCCTCGCCGAACGAACGCCATCGCCACGGCTTGAGCTACGTGCCCGAGGATCGCATCGGCGTTGGCCTCGCACCGCGACTGAGCGTCGCCGACAACGCGATTATGCGCACCTATCGCACTGACGCCAAGGGCCTGCTGATCGACCAAGAGAAGTCCGCCGAGCATGCCGAGGATCTCGTCAAGCGGTTCAACGTGAAGATCGCCGATCTCCACTCCCCCATCGCTGGACTGTCTGGCGGCAACCTCCAGCGCCTACTGGTTGGCCGCGAGGTCGATCGTGAGCCGACGGTGCTCATTGCCGCCCAGCCCACCCGAGGTCTCGATGTCCAAGGTGTCGCCGCAATCCAGCGTGTCCTGCTCGAACAGGCCGAAGCAGGCGTTGCCGTGTTGTTGATCAGCGAGGACCTCGATGAGCTGCTCGCGCTCAGCGATCGGCTCATGGTGATGCACGAGGGCAAGATCGTCGCCGAGTTCGATCCCGACGAGACGACCCGGTCCGATGTGGGCGTCGCCATGACCGGCGCTGCGCACATCGAGGGAGCGCCGTCATGAGGGGCCTTCGACTCGTTCGCCGAGAAACGCCGCTTGCCGGTGGCCAGCTTCGTGCCGTCTTGGTCGGTGTGATGATCGCGCTGCTCATCGGCGTGGTCCTGCTGGTCGCGACTGGCAACAATCCATTCAGCACCTATCTACGCATGTTGGACAGCGCCTTTGGCTCGCCCCGCGCCTGGTCGAACACGCTGACCCGTGCCGTCCCCCTCGGCTTGGCTGGTCTTGCCGTCGCCGTCGCCGGGTCGATGGGCCTGTGGAACATCGGCGCCGAAGGCCAAATCATCGCCGGAGCGATCGGCGCCGCGTGGGTGGCCCGACTACTTCCAGATCTATCCGGGCCACTCCTCATCCCGCTGATGCTGCTCGGCGCAGTGCTCGGTGGCGCTGTCTTGGCACTCGGTCCAGCGCTCGCTCGTGCCCGACTCGGCGTCAGCGAGATCATCACCACGCTGATGCTGAACGAGGTCGCAATCCGCATCGTTCGCTACCTGGTGAACGGTCCGTGGAAAGACCCCGAAGGCAACAACTTCCCGATCGCTCCCGAGATCCCTGACCAGGCGAAGCTGCCCGGCCTGTTCGAAAGGGCGAATATTGGCGTGCTCATAGCAGCGCTCGTCGTTGGCCTGTTTGGCTGGCTCGTGTCCCGCAGCGCCTGGGGCTATGAGCTTCGGATCGCCGGATCGTCAGAACGCACCGCCGAATACGTCGGCATTTCGCTGCGCACCAAGATCCTGACCGTGCTCGTGATGTCCGGCATGTTCGCTGGTCTCGCCGGCGGCATCGAGCTCACCGGCTCCGCCAGCCGACTCGTCGAAGGCGTCGCTGGCGGCTGGGGGTTCGCCGGCATCATCGTCGCCGCGCTTGCCCTCATGCGCCCCTCCGGCGTCGCAGCCGTGGCCATCGCGTTCGGCGCCGTCCAGATCGGTGGCCTCGCGATTCAGACCCAAGGCGTGCCGGCCGCTATCTCAGACATCCTCCAGGCGCTGATCCTGTTCGGCGCACTCGCTGCCGCAGTCTTCGGCAGCTACCGACTGCAGCGTGGCGAGCCAACCTCCGCGACGACGCCTGCCATTGCTGAGCCGGGAGCTGCGACATGAACGACCAGACACTCATCGGGCTTGTCATCGCCATCATCGAATTCGGCACGTTGCTCTACCTCGCCGCCCTCGGCGAGCTTGTTGCCGAAAAAGCAGGCGTACTCAACCTTGGCGTCGAAGGCATGATGGCCTTTGGTGGCATGGCCGCATTCTGGGCCGGCGTCGAAACCGGTAACCCGTGGATCGCCCTCGTTGTCGCCGCGTTCGCTGGCACGCTGCTTTCGGGCGCCCACGCCGTCGTTTCCGTCGTCTTGGGCGCCGACCAGGTGGTGAGCGGCCTTGCGTTGACGATCCTCGGCCTTGCGATGGCCGCGTTCCTGGGCAAGGACCTCGTTTCGAAGCCGGTCGGCACCCAGTTCCGCGAGCTCGATCTCGGACCGCTCAGTGACATTCCGTGGCTCGGCGAGACCGTGTTTTCAATGTCGGCGCTCAGCTGGCTTGCTCTCCTGCTCGGCGCAGTGACGTGGTTCGTCTTCAATCGCACCAGCACGGGCCTGGCGCTGCGAGCAGTCGGCGAGTCCGCCGCGACCGCCGACGCCGCTGGGCTTCCCGTCATCCGTACACGAGTGATCGCAGTGATGATCGGCGGCGCATTGGCGGGCATGTCCGGCGCCTACTTGACACTTCTCCTCGCTCCCGGCTGGAGCGAAGGAGCAACCGCTGGCCGAGGCTGGATCGCGGTCGCGTTGGTGATCTTCGGTGCGTGGCGTCCGGGACGCGTGCTCGTCGGCTCGCTGCTGTTCGGTGGCCTGATCGCACTCGAACCGCGGCTGCAAACCTTCGGCGTCGAGATCAGTCCGATCCTGTTGAGCATGCTGCCGTACGTGTTGACGATCAGCGTGCTGATTCTCCTATCGATTCGCTCTCGCAACCGGCCAAGCGCAGTACCTGCGGCCATCGGCCAAACCTGGCGCCGCGAAGAACGCTAAACCTCAACCCGGGGTCGAGACTTCGCCGACCCTCGGTGAACTCTCAAGGGGTCTGACCCCATCGTGACGACGCCGGTTACCCCGGGCCATGGTCGAGATCAGCCCGCTTACCTCGGGTCCTGAGGGCGGCCTCGACGCCGCATACCTCGCGGTCCTCGTCGGCATGATCGAAAACCTGCGCACCAGCGCAACTGCGATCCTGGATCACCAGTACGTGCACGTCGACCCATCGATCGACGATGTGATCGTTAGCCCACCAGGTCGCCGACGAAGTCGATCGTGCGCTGCGTCCACGTTGCCAACTCGTGTGCGGTCGAGCTGAGCACAACCTCTGCGTTCGGCAAGGTGGCGCCGAGCTGCTCGGCCGTCGACACCGGATGGCCGGTATCGCCCGTCCACGCCAGCACCAAGGTCGGCATGGTCAGCGTCTCGAGCGCACCGAGCGGAGGAAGATCCGCGTGGCCCGCGCCGCGGAGGTTTGCGGCGAGACGCTCGGGGGAAACCGATCGCATCGTCGCCGCACGGCGTTGTCGATACTCGTCACTTCCCAGGTACGGATCGGGCGGCGCCAAGCTTGCCGACGCGGCGATGATCGGCTCGACGCCCTTCGCGTCGATGATCGAAGCCATCTGCTCGTACACGTCGATCTGCGCAGCTCGTTCTGCCCAACCCGTCGGCGGAATCACGAGCAGCAGACCCTTGACTCGTTCCGGAATCGCCAGCGCGGCGTGCAACGCGGTGCCGGTGCCCATCGAGGCGCCGCCCAGGATGACGTCGCCGATCCCGAGGTAGTCGATGAGCTCGATCTGATCCTGGGCCAGTTCGGCCCAACTGCCGCGTTCCGGCTCGGACAGCATCGACGACGCTCCATGACCATGGGCGTCGTAGCGAAGGACCGTCGCGAACTCGCGCACACGATGCAGGTCGACGATCGGCGCCCGATCTTCGTCCGCACGGCTGCTCGTCAAGCCGTGTCCCCAGATCAGCGGCGGCGCTTTGGGTGCACCACCGCTGTCCCAGTCGATTGCCGCTCCCCGGATCTTCAGTGCCACCCCAAAAGTGTGCCACCTCCATCCGGCGACATGACCACCCAGTGCTGCCCGAGCACGAACTCGCAGTAGCTTCGCCCTGTGATGCCTTCGCTCACGCCGATCGGCGATTTGGCTGCTGCCTTGCAGCTCGGAGAACGAGAACTCGTTTCGATCGTGGGCGGCGGCGGAAAGACGACGACGCTGTTTGCGCTGGGCCGACAGCTCTCGGGCTCGGTCGTGCTGACGACGACCACCAAGATGGGCTCGGAGCGCGACGACGGCGTGCCGGTACTGGTCGGGGTGGACGATCCGGCGATCGAGCGGCAGTTGACCACGAGCTCGCAGGCGTTGGTGTGGTCGGACCGAACGGGACATCGAGCCGAAGGCGTGTCGCCCGAAGACTGTGACCGCTGGTTCAGCGCAGGGCTCGCCGATCATGTGATCGTCGAAGCTGATGGTTCTCGACGCAAGCCCTTCAAGGCTCCGTATGCCTACGAGCCAGTCATCCCCGAACACACGACCACGCTGCTGGCATGCATCGGAGCACACGCACTCGGTGAGCCGATAGCGACGTCATGTCATCGCGCCGATGCGGTCGTCGACATCGTCGGTGGATCGATCGACGATCTGCTCACGCCTGACGCGGCCGCGCAGGTCTTGTTGAGCGAGGCCGGATCGCAGAAGAGCCGGCCATCCCAGGCGGAGTTCGCCGTGCTGATCCATCAAGTTGATCCCGACGACGCTCACCTCGTCGAGGCGCTGGTCGCGGCTCTTCGACCCACAGTTCGGGTGTTGTGCATCGGCGCGGTTGCGAGCGGCACCCGTTGACCCGCACCCGTGCCGGCTTACCGACGCAGGCACGCTCGCCCTCCGAGCTGACGTGGCGAGCGAGACCATCGTGTGGGAGTCTGCTTCGGAGGTGACGCGATGAGCAGTGGACCAGAAACCAGCAACCCAGAAAACAACACGACCGCAGACCGCAGCGATGAATGGGCGGCCATGAGGGCCAGGCACTTACATGCTGATCGTCCGCCTTCGAGCGCCCAGGGCGTGCACCACTTTGCGCTGCTGTCATCCGACGTCGAAGCGACGATCGACTTCTACCAAGGTGTCTTGGAGTTCCCGCTCACCGAACTGTTCGAGAACCGGGACTACCCCGGGTCGACCCACTTCTTCTTCGATGTCGGCAACGGCAATGCGCTGGCATTCTTCGACTTCCCCGGGCTTGGCCTCGAGAAGTACCAAGAAGTGCTCGGCGGCTTCCATCACCTCGCCATCTCGGTGACCCCCGAGAAGCAGGCCCATCTGCGGGGCAAGCTCGAAGCCGCGGGTATCGAGATCGTGTTCGAGCACGAAACCTCGATCTACTTCAACGGACCCGACGGCGAACGGCTGGAGCTGCTCGCCGACGAGCTCGGCGAGATGTACGGCCAGACCGTGCTCTAACCGTCGTGCGTGTGGTGTTACTCGGCGGGTCGAGCTTCTGAGGCGACTTCGAAGTCGAATGACAGGGTCGCCAGATCGTTCATGCGGATCGACGTGTCGAACACGTTTGTCGTGCCTGGCTCAGTGAGTCCGCACCGGAAGATCTGGTCCTGGTCGAGCACGACCGCGGTCTCTCCGCAATCAAGCGCATCGGCGGTCAGACCGAAGTCGCCTTGGTCGTTCATGGAGTCGACGACGGTTGCTTCGATCGCGGTGAGCGCATCGGCTCGCACGACATTGGTCGTCGAGGCGACGATGTGATCTTCGCGATCGATGAGCACTTCGACGTCGACCCGCAACCCGTCATGGAGCGCATTGCATCCGAAGGTCGTGCCGACGGCCTCTGAAGCCGGCTCATCGCAGGCAGCATCGGTGAGGTTCAGGCCAAGGTTCGTTGCCATGTCACCTTCGATCAAGGCAACGGCGGAATCGCCGATCGAATCGCCTCCGAACGAACAGGACGAGAACATCGTCATGCTCAGCACGAGACCGAGAATCGCGGCAGCCGCCTTGACGGTCATGAGAGGTCCTTTCGACCGCGAGAGCTTAGGTGGCCCACGCCCCCGACTGCAGGCGACCGTTCCCGTTCCCGGCTGGTCGTCTGTCGGCCGGTTTGGAATCCATCGCTCGGGGCTGCACGCTTAACGGCCGTGACCTACGCGTTCGACAACGAAACCCGCATCGAGCAGATCGACGACACTCGGTTTTCGACCACGTTGACCGGCGAGTGGAATATCGGAGACAACCCCAACGGCGGCTACCTGCTCGCCGCCCTGCAACGGGCGATGGGGTCGGTCTCGGGACACCCCGACCCGCTATCGATCACCACGCACTATCTTCGTCCTGGCGAGGTCGGTCCTGCGGAACTTGAGGTCGACCTCATCCGCACTGGTCGCACGATCGGGACCGTCCGCGGCCGGCTCATCCAGAACGGCAAGACCAAGATCGAGTCGATCGCAGCCTTCACCGATCTGACGGCCGGTGCTCATGTCGCCGACGTGTCTGTCGAGATGCCGGACATGCCTCCGCCTGACGAGTGCCCTTCGCGAGAGGTGCTTACCCAGGGCGTGGACCTGTCGATCATGAACCGCATCGACGTGCGAATCCACCCCGACCACGTGCTCGGAGCGACCGGACGCGATCCGCTCATCCACGGCTGGATTCGCTTCCATGACGAACGCCCCGTCGATGCCGCGGCACTGACGCTGTTCGCCGACGCCTTCCCTCCCCCGCTGTTCGCACTCGTCGGCCGCATCGGGTGGGTGCCGACCATCGAGCTCACCGTGCAGCTGCGTCGTCGCCCGGTCGAAGGATGGATCCTCGGATCGTTCCAGACCAGCGATATCGCTGGCACCCGCACGATCGAGGACGGATGGCTTTGGGACGCGAGCGGCCAGCTCGTCGCCATGGCCCGACAAGTCGGACTCGTGCTCAACGCTGGCTGAGTCCGCTCAGGTCAGGTGAGCATGGCGGTGACGATTGCCATCGCGATCACCGCAGGCAGGAAGCCGATCACTGCGGTGATGACTGCCTGCACGGTGGTCATCTCGCCTGCCTGGCGCATGCCGACGATGATGGCGACGAGGCTCCAGAGAGCGCCGATGAAGCCAAGGAACGGAATGATGCCAAGCACCCGCGGGGCGTAGGCGTAGCCGGTGGTGCGCAGCATCTCGCCGGTATCGGTCGTGGCGACGTTGAAGACCTTTTGGGCAATGAACGCGGACAACCATGCCCAGATGAACCAACCGATGAGCAGGATCGCGATGGTCGCGATGAAGCCCCACAGGCCGTTGACAAAGAGGCTGCCGAGTGAGCCCAGGACCGAGGCAACGACGACAACGGTGCCGGCTTCTGCGGTCGACGACGTGTCCGCCTCGACCGCTTCGAAGGTGTTGACGTCGAGGCGGGATACGCCGATGGATCGTTGGAGTGCGCGTGCGGGGATGACAGCCATGAGCCGACCCTAGGCGAGGTGCACGGCGCGCTCAGCGAACGAGCTCTTCGTTCTTGTCCTGGTACATGTTGCGGTCCGCCTGGTGGATGAGCGCATCGACCGTCATGCTTCCGGCCACGTCGGTAGCGAGTCCGCAGCTCGTCGTACACGCAACGGTGTTGCCCTCGATCTCGATTTCAGTTTCGACCGCACGCCGCAATCGCTCAGAGAGCACTTGGGCGTCGGCGGCGTTCGTTTCACGACAGACCACTAAGAACTCGTCTCCGCCGAGGCGTCCGAAACCGTCACCGGGGCGAAGCTCGCTTCGGACCGCTATGGCGATTGCGGCGAGCACTCGGTCACCGATCCCGTGGCCGAACTGGTCGTTGACGACCTTGAAGTCGTTCAGGTCGAGGAAGGCAACGGTCGTGTGCGCCCCCGAGCAGCGGGCTTCTTCTTGGACCTGCTCGAGCAGCTCGAGGACGGCACGGCGGTTGAGCAGACCGGTCAGCGAGTCGGTCGCAGCCCTATCGGCGAGTTCGCAGGCTTGCTTCCACCGATCCGTGATGTCCTCGATCGAGATGAGGACGCCCGCCTCGCGACTGCCGAGCGAGCGGACGCGTGTGTGGCATCGACGCTCGCTTCCATCGGGACGAAAGAGCGAGCCTTCGACGTCAGAGTTGAGTCCCTCGAGGGCGCGATCGAACGCGCCGTACAGCTTGCTGCGGTCGGCTGGCGGCACCTGCTGCAGGAACTCCATTGGATCGCCCTGGGTGCCTGCGATGGTTGCGATGTGGTGGTTCGCGAAGAGAACCTCGCCCTGGGCCGACATGTGCACGATGCCGTGCGGCATGGACTCGGTGAGATAGCGGAGGAGCTGCTCGCGCTGGTAGAGCGCATCGAAGGCCGCCATCGATTCACTGATGTCGAGCATCTCGCAGCGCACGTGGCCGGCCGAGTCGAGCTCGTTCGTGATCGTGATCTCGAACCAGATCCAACGGTCGCCATCTTTGTGCCGATACCGGCAACGACGACGACTCACCGAGCCGGGTGCCTCGAGCATCTCGACCCACGACAGGATCGATTCGGTCTGGTCGTCGGGATGCACGAAGTCGATGCGCGGTTGGCTCGCGAACTCATCGACGGTCCAGCCGAGCAGTTGTTCGGTCGCCGGGTCAGCGTGGAGCGTGCGACCTGAGTCCGACGCGGTGTGGGTGAGCATGCGTGGGCGGGGCACGATGCGCTCGCCAGCTTCGGCCGAGGTTATGCCGGGAACAACGATGACGACGATGGCGCCGACCTCATCTCGGAGGTCCCACATGGTGAGCGCGTGTGGCTCGACATCATCGGGGGCTTGCACGGTGCACTCGGCGAACCCGGTGCGCCAGCAGCGACCGAAGGCCGACATTGCCGTGCGACGGTCTCGTACGTGCATGAGGTCGAGCGACGATGCCGCAGTGTCTGCGGACGCTCCCGGCGGGCGATATTCGGCAACGAGGCCCTTGAGTGAGGGGGGAAGCCGGCCCCAGTCGAGCCCGTTGTGGCCAAGCGAAAGGCCGCTGGCCTGAGGGTGGGACGCGACGTACTCCAGGAGGTCCTTGAGTTGCGGTCGAGCCGCGTGCACCGAGGTCGTCGGCTCGGTGCTGGTCGTCGTGGCGCTGGTTCGCCCCATAGAGCGAACCATAATTGGGTATGTCCTTGCGTGCGAAAGAAGGGGCCGTTTGTCCTGCAAGGACAGACTGCATGGCCCATACGAGAGACGCTTTGGACCGGAGACGTGTCGTGCAGTGAACTCGCGACATGCGTTTCGGCTTCGTTCTTCCGAACAACTGGGGCATCGACGATGTCGGTGCCATCTGCGATCTGGCCGTTGAGGCTGAGGAGCTCGGTCTCGATTCGGTGTGGGTGAATCACCACATCGTGAATGCGGGCTACATCGCCGATCGACTTGATGACCGGCCGTACCACGATGCGCTTACGGTGCTGAAGCCCGCTTCTTGCTCGCACCATTTCGAGGTCCACAGGATCAGCCCGTCAATTGCATTCAGCTTCTTCATTAGCTGATCACGCAGGAAGACATCGACCAAGCCCACGAAGCCGGGCTCCAGATCCACGCATGGGAACTAATCCTGCCGGACAAGCTCGCTGGTGTCGAGATATCCGAGGCGACTCGAGCGGGACAGAAGATGTCTCGAGGCAGGATGCTCGAGCTACTCGATTGGGGAATTGACGGGTTGATCGTCAGTGACCCTGCTCTTGCGACTGATGTCCTCTCGTTCTTCAACGAGGGCACGCCCTGATAGATCGTAAGTGCACAGCGACGACGGGACGAGGTGCGGTCAGGTTGACCCAGCTGTGAGCGAACCGAGTGTTGCCCGCAATTCACCGACGAATTCGGACTCGCTGCGCAGCGGTGGTGGAGTGCGGCTGACCGCTCGGAGGTCTTCGATCGCTGAGCGGTCGCGAGGAAGCATCGGGTGATGGGTGCGCCCTTCGTTCGCGATCGTTAACGCCAACTGGACTCCGTCGTTGTCACCGATGGCTGCGAACAGCAGCGCTGACTCCAAGACTGCGCT
>CAZEMU010000055.1:0-27662 GCA_964513315.1 uncultured Acidimicrobiaceae bacterium
ACGAAGGAAGCTGACCGTAGATCTCGTACTCACGGGCTGCCCGCTCACGAGCGGCGTCGACATCGCTGGTCACACAGATCGGTAGCCCGACGACGACCTGGGGACTCGGTCGCTCTGCGCCTGCGGCTGCCTCGGTGATGGTCGGCGTGGTGAGGTCTGCGATCGTTTTCGCGCCGGTCATCCAGGTGATGGTGCCATCAGCGAGGCGTCCAGTGACCTTGAGCATCTGGGGGCCGAGCGCAGCGACGAGCACCTGTGGTGGCGCCGCATCGGGGATGTCGATCTGGCCGCGAGCGGTCAGCGTCTCATGGGCGGCCGACACCGTTTGCGCGTGCAAGAGCGGCCCGAGCAGCTCAAGATATTCGCGCATGTGGCGAACGGGCTTGTCGAAGGGCAACCCCCACATGCCCTCGACGACCGGCTTGTGCGACAGGCCGATGCCCAGCTGCAACCGGTCCGCTCCGATGACTTGGCTCACCGTCAGCGCCTGTTGGGCCAGCATCATCGGATGTCGGGGATAGGTCGGGATTACCGAGGTGCCCAGCTTGATCTCGGGTACCTCGCGCCCGACAACGGCGAGCGCGGTCAACGCGTCGAACCCGAAGATCTGCGGGACCCAGAAGCTACTGAAGCCCTGGCCGGCCGCGGTGGCGACCTCCTCGACAAGGTCGCTGACCTTGCTCTCGAATCCGAAAATGCCAACGTCCATAGTGATGCTCCTCGCGAGAAATCCTGTGACTAGTCGAAGTTGATAACGGTGCGGGTGCCTTCGCGGCGTTGCATGGCCTCGTACCCCTCGTTGATCTGATCGAGGTGAATGTGGCGGCTCACCATGTCATCGAGGTTCAGGCGGCCGTCGAGGTACATGTTCACGTACTGCGGCATGTCCCGGCGGAACACATTCGAGCCCATCATCGAGCCCTTGAGCGTCTTCTCCTGCATGAAGATCTCGTAGCCCGGTATCTCGACCTTGGCGTCGAACGGCATCATGCCGACGATCACCGCGGTGCCTCGCAGACCCGTGACGGCCCACGCCTGCTCGGCGGTTTGCTTGAGCCCGATGCACTCGAAGGCGTAGTCGGCCATCATGGCGCCGGTCGCTTCCTTGATCGCAGCCACGACGTCGACCTCGCTGCCATTGATTGCATCGGTGGCGCCGAGCTTCATGGCCAGGTCGAGCTTGTCCGAGGTGACATCGACGGCGAAGATCCGGCCGGCGCCCGCGATGCGAGCACCCTGCAATGCGGACAGGCCGATACCGCCACAGCCGATGATGACGACCGTCGAACCCGGTTCGATCTTGGCGGTACGGAACACGGCGCCGACACCCGTCGTGACGCCGCAGCCGATGAGCGAGGCCTTGTCGAGGGGCATCTCTTCGCGGACCTTCACGATGGCGTTCTCGTGGATCAGCATCTCTTCGGCGAAGCCTCCGAGACGAGCGAACTGGGCCAAGCCCTCGCCCGCAGCGTTCGTGAGGCGGGGCGTGTCGTCCTTGGCCCGGTCGAGCATGCGGTTGTTGCGGCACACGTTGGGGTGGCCGGTCAGGCACATGTCGCAGTGCCCGCAGAACAGCGACAAACAGGTGATCACCCGATCGCCCGGCTTGCAATAGGTGACATCGGGGCCGACCGCCTGCACGATGCCGGCCGACTCGTGTCCCATCACGGCAGGCAGCTTCGTGGACCAGTGACCTTCCATGAAGTGCAGGTCGCTGTGGCAGAGCCCCGCATGCAAGGTCTGAATGAGCACCTCGTTGCCCTTGGGCTTGTCGACGGTGACATCCTCGACAACGAGCTCACCGGGAATCTGATTCAGAACTGCAGCCTTCATGGCGCCACCGTAAGACACCGCCCTTGATCAAACCCAGTGCTGCACCAAACCCAGTGCCTGACCGAACCAGTGCGATTGGCGGCGAAACAGGCAACTAGCGTCGCGGCATGGTCCGACTGAGTGATCTCCACGAATCCGAAGCCGCGCACATGCAAGCTCGTGCGGACGCCATGCCTGAGATTCCACTCGGCGAGTGGGTCACGCCCAAGCCGTTGACCGAGAGCACCGTGGCGATCGTCAGCACGGCCGGCATGCACCGGCGCGATGATCCACCGTTCACCGTCGGCGCCACTGACTACCGGCTGCTGCCAGGCGACGTCGACTTTGCCGACGTCATGTTGAGCCACATCAGCGCCAACTTCGACCGCAGCGCATTCCAACAAGACCCGAACATCATGATGCCGCTCGACCGGCTGCGTGAGATGGTCGCCGACGGCGAGATTGGCGCCGTAGCTCCTCGCCACTACTCGTTCATGGGGGCGATGCCGGATCCCTCGAACTTCGAAGTGACCGGCTCCGAAGTCGGTCGTTTCTTGGCCGCCGACGGGGTCGACGTCGCACTCCTGATTCCGGTTTGACCGCTGTGCACGGGCGCCGTGGGCGCCCTCAGCCACTTCATCGAACGAGCCGGCGTTGCGACGGCATCGATCAGCCTCATCCGGGCCCAAACCGAAAAGATCAAGCCGCCCCGAGCGTTGTGGGTGCCCTTCGCACTCGGGCGCCCGCTCGGCTCTTCCGCTGATCCCGAGTTTCAGAAGCAGGTCATGCGCGGCGCCTTCGACCTGCTCACGACTGCAACCGAGCCGACGATCGTCGACTTCCCGCACGAGAGTCCCGACGAGGCTGGCCCCGGGGTCTGGGCATGTCCGCTCAACTTCGACCCGCCCGCCGATCTCTCGCTCACCGATCAGCTGTTGGCTGAAGTCGCCCGCCTACGCCCGTGGGCGATCGAGACGCGCCGCGAACGCGGCCGGTCACTCTTCGGAGCGAGCGGGGCCTCGGTCGACGACGTCGATGATGTCGCTCGCGCCTTGGGCCACATTGCCGAACACGGCGAGGTGCATCGCATGCCGCCGAGCGACCTCACCTGGCGGTTCAAGATGCCGCTGCTGATCCGGCACCTGGCCGACGATCTGCGGACCTTCTACCACGAGGCGCTTGCCGGTCAGCCCGGTCCCGGCGCTCCGAACCATCACGCCCTGAATGAGTGGATCTTCGGCGGCACGGCTCTCGGCAAGGTGTTCTTGGCCGTCGCCGATCACCTGACCGAGGCCGACGATGGCATGGCCAAACTGGTGCGCGGTCTGTTGATCCCCGAGGGTCACTACCAAGGCGGAAGTGCCTTCCCGAAGACCAAGGAATTCGGCGCCGACGACTAACCGTCGCCATAACGGTGCCGTCTAGGTTTCGTCTATGACCGACTGGCTGGCAGCACACGGTGGCGTTCACGGCGATGTCCGCGAGGGATTCGAGCCCGTCGCCCAAGCGTTCATCGACAACTTCGCCGAGCGCAACGAAACCGGCGCTTCTGTCTGCGTCTACGCAGGCGGCGAGAAGGTCGTCGACCTGTGGGGCGGAGCCGCCAACCACCGGACCAACGAACCGTGGCGGGCCGAGTCTGCAATCGTCGTCTACTCGACGACCAAGGGCGCCGCAGCGATCTGCATCGCCATGCTGGCCGAGCGCGGCCTGCTCGACTACGACGCTCCGGTCGCCTCGTACTGGCCCGAGTTCGCGGTCGATGGCAAGGCCGAGATCACCGTCGGTGAGCTGATGAGCCACCAAGCCGGACTGATCTACGCAGAGCCACCACTGCCGATCGAAGAGATCCTGGCCGTCACCCCGGTCGTCGAAGCCTTGGCATCGCAGCCGCCCGCGTGGGAGCTCGGAACGGCCCACGGCTACCACGCCCTCACATACGGTTGGCTTGCGGGTGAACTCGTCCGACGCACCGATGGCCGCACGCTTGGCACGTTCTTCGCCGACGAAGTTGCCGGCCCCCTTGGCCTCGACTTCTGGATCGGGCTACCCGAGGACCAGGAGTGGCGCGTCGCCGTGCTTCGGGGCGCGCCTCGACCTGAGGGTGATGAGCTCGAACTCATGAAGCGCATCGCCGGGCCGGGCACCAACGGTGGTCGTGCGCTCTACATGGACGGAGCCCTCTCGACGCCAATCGACGGCCAAGCTCCGTTCAACACTCGCCAGGTGCGGGCGACCGAAATGCCCGCGGCCAACGGCGTAACCAACGCGGCCTCGGTCGCACGCATGTACGCAGCGACGATCGGCGAGGTCGATGGTGTGCGCCTGATTGGCGATGACATCGTCGACACCGTTCGTGTCGAGCGAGTCTTTGGTCCCGATGCGTGCCTCGTGCTGCCCACCCGCTTCGGTTACGGGTTCATGCTGCACTGTGACGAGCTCGTGCTCACGGGCGACGGGGCCTTTGGCCACTACGGCGCCGGGGGTTCTCTCGGATTCGCAGACCCTGAGCGTGAACTCGCCTTTGGCTATGTGATGAATCAGATGGGGGGTGGCATCGCGAGCGACGCTCGAGCAGTGCATCTGCTCGAGGCCGCCCGCGGCTGCCTGTAGACGTCAGCAGAGAAGCCGACTCACTCGGCGGCGTCTGCCTCCGGAGCGTCAGCTTCGGCTTCGGCGGCGTCTCCCATACCAGGGATCTTGCTGGTTGCTTCGTCGATCTTGTCGGCGATTCCTTCGCCGCCTGGAACCTTCGATGCCAGATCCTTGGCCTGGTCGGCGAGACCTGCAGCCTTGTCCTTCATCTCGTTGGCCTTGTCGAAAATGCCCATGGTGATGGCCCCTTGTTTCGTGTGGTTGTGTCGTGTGGCTCGCGTATCGAGCCTGCTCACGTAAGACGGATGATCAGCCGTCTGTGTCGCGAGAAATGTTCGTTTGGACACGGTGCCAAAAAGGACGAAACGTCGGCTGGTGGGGAGGGGGAAACCACCGTTGCCGACGCTGCGTCTGTATGGGGGGAACATCGTTGGGTGCTGGTAAAGGCACCGTGGCGACTCCCTTATAAGACGGGCGGGCGAGCGAGTTTGTCGCGTGAAGCTGGTGAGCAGATTCACCTAGTAGCTCGTCAGCTGCCGCAGACGCCTGGATCAAGTTGATCCAGCGCTTGCTCGACCTCCGCCGTCGAAGTCTCTGCATCGATGAGGGCTGATGAGGACAGGTCGTGCACTCGGCATGCGCCGAACAGCGGCTCACGTCCTTGCTCGGTTGCCCATCGCTCGCCATCGATCACCTGGCCGGCTCGCCGAATCGCCTCGTCCGCGGCAACAAGTGGCGCCGGGACTTGTCCGACGCCGGGATCGCACGCTTCGACAAGCGTGCCGCTGGCCTCAATCGTGATCGTGCGATGCGCTGGAGCGGCCGCTTGCCAGGTCCGGAGAGCGGGGCCGAAGCGGAGCGGATCGCCTGCGACGCGTGTGGCCACACACGTGGCGCCCGTTGTTTCGGTCCACACGGTCGTGGACGAGGTCGACGTGATCGTTCGCGCGGCGGCGAGCGCCTCGGGGAAATCGTTGGCCGACGCAAAGACTTGCAGCCAATGGGGTGCGCTGATCGGCGGCGTGATCTCGGGCAGGGGTGAGGCCCCGTCGATCGCTGGCGCATCGATTCTCACGAACGAAGAGTTCGGACGGTCGATCCAGGCATTGGGATCGACCAAGGCGCTTCCGTCGATCAGGCGGCCGGCCGCAATCGCGGCATCGATGCCGCCGATCTGATCAAGCGATAGATGCAGACGGCGACCCAGCTCGTAGCGGACCTGCGTTTCGGCAATGAGCGACGCCGCTTGCCGGTCGTCGGGGTTGACCTCGGCTGGCGCCGACGCAGGAAGTGATTGCTGCTTGCGCCACTCGTGTGCGATCCGTTCCGCTTCGCCTTCGATCAACGCACCAGCGACAGTCTGGTCTGTGGCGATGCCAGCCAGCGCTCGCACACGGGCTGGCCCTTGCCAAGCGTGGACGATTTCATGGACGAGCAGCTCTTGCTGGTCGACGGCGAGCTCGGCGTCGAGCGAGGGGGTCCGAAGCAGAATCCGATGCTGGGATTGGTCGTAGAGGCCCTCGATCTGGAGTGCAGTTGCTCGATTCGATTCGAGCACGTCGAACTTGATCGTGGCGATGCCCCACGCCCGGTGCACATCGTCGAAGCGGCGAACAGCCTCAGCAACGTCGGGCGGTAGCTGGTTGATGTCGGGAATGTCGATCGCGAGTTGTGTCGCCATCTCTTGCGCGTCGACGAGCTCGATGGATGCTGCCTCAAACTGGAACGGCCCTGCAGCCTCGGCAACTGCATCGGCGTAAGGCCTGAGTGGCTCGGGCCATGCTCGGGCATCGGGGTCGTTAACGGACAGGACCTCGACGACCACTTGCTCGACCACAGGAGGGAGCACGGCTGGAGCCCGTGTGCCGCGGGCCGGAGCGGTGCTGGCCAGCTCTGCGGGCTGTGGTGTTGGTGTTGGCACTGCCGTGGGCGTCGGGACCGCTGTTGGCGTTGGCACTGCCGTCGGTGTCGGGGTGGGCGTCGGAGGGACCGGGGTTGGCGTTGGAAGCGGGTTCCTCACTGCTTCGGCGGTCGAGAGTGAGCGTCCGCACGCGCCGAGCGCAAGGACCGCGAGTGCAATGCCCATGAGCGCCAAAACGCGTCGAAGAAGGGCAGGGCGCACGGCCCAAGTGTCGCGCACACATTGAACCGAGCTGTTTCGGGCTGTCATCATGCGGGGCGATGGTGACCGATAGCGCAACCGGTGGAGCCGGCACTGAGCCGCGGGAGCGGCAAGTACTCGATCTCGGTGACCAGCAGCTTGCGGCGGGGATATGGGGTGAGGGCGACATCGAGATTGTCCTGTTGCACGACGGGCTCGGCTCGATCAGCCAATGGCGCTCCGTGCCTGCCCTCGTGGCGACCCGCACGGGCGTCGGCGTGCTGGCCTATGAACGTGCGGGGCACGGATCATCGACACCAGTGCCGACGGGGCCCTGGCCGACCGAGTGGTTGGATCGCGAGGCCGCAGTCTTGCAGCGAGTGCTGGATCATGTGGGCTGTGTTCAGCCGTTCATCGTGGGTCACAGCGATGGCGGTTCGACGGCGCTGCTGCATGCTGCCGATGTGGGAACGTCCATTCGAGGCGTCCTCGCGATCGCCGCCCACACCTGGGTCGAGGACATCTGTCGCACGTCGATCATCGACATGCGGGCCCAGAGCGAACGCTTCGTTGCTGGACTTGCTCGTCACCACGATGCTCCGGCCGAAGTGTTCGAGGCGTGGAGCGGCGTCTGGGTGAGCGAGGCATTTGGCCGCTGGGACATCCGCCCGGAGCTCGGTGCGATCGTCGTTCCCGCCGTCATCGCGCAGGGCAGCGAAGACGCCTATGCGACCGACGACCATGTGCACCTGACGGTCGACGCCATCGGAGCGAATGCGCGGGCGGTGTTCCTCCCCGGGCTCGGCCACATCGCACACCACGACGATGCGAACGCAGTCGTTGATCTGATCGTGTCGGTCTACGAGTCGCTCTGATCGAGCGGGATTCGTTCGGGCCCGGTCGCAAATGCTGCGGTGCTCAGCAGAATCTCGTCGTCGCCGACCGCCACGCTGCCGTACCAGGTCGGTCGGTTCGTCGACCAGAGTTGTTCCCACGTGACGCCGTCGGGCGAAAACAGCACCATCGCCCGAGCTCGGTCTTCGCTGTCGTCGGGTTCCGGGTCGAGGTTGTCCAACACCGATTCGGCGTCGAATTCGACGAGCACGCCGCCTGTCTCGTCATAGAACGACAACACACCGTCGGTTTGGCTCGATGCGATGGTCGCCTCAATTCCGTCGGCCGTCGAGCCGTTGGTGAACGCGTAGCCGTCGTCGAAGACTCGGTGCTCGCCGTCAGGCCCCACCAGCGTGATCGGGCCGGTTCGAATGTTGCCTTCGACCGACCATCCTCCGGCTTCGACTCGTCCTTGGCCCGGCTCGCTGCGAACCCCGCTCAGGCTGAGGGTCGTGTCCTGTCCACTGACCCAGGCGTCTCGGATCCGCTGTCCGCTGATGTCGACGACAAGGTCGCCCGTTTCCGGATGGAAGAGCTGGACGCCACCGAACTGGCTCCGGCGCACGCTGGGGTGGTCCAGGATCAAGCCTTCGCGATCGATCAGCCCGTGGTATTCGTACAGCAGGTTGGTCGACGTGGACCGCAGGCGGATCGACGACCGCTCGGGACGCTGCTCGATGATCCAGTCATCGATGTGCACGGCCCAACCCGACACGGTGTCCTCGCGTCGGTCCCACGGCCGAGACGTCGTCAGGTACACAGCCCACCCGGCGGGTCCGACCGCAACCTGAGGCTTGATCCAAATCGTCGTGGGATCAAGGCCGAGGGGGAGTGAACCGGTGATCGCCGTGTCGCCGCTGATGAGGTTCGATGTCCAGCCGCTCCGGTCGGGCGAGATGACGAGCAACTCGTCGTCCTGGGACTCAATGAGTCCGAGCCGGTTCTCGACGCCAAGCTCGAAGAACGGTTCCCACTCGACGCCATCGTCGGAGAGATAGAGCTGATTGCTGGACTCTTCGAGCATGCCGAACTGATCGCCGAAGGCGACGATGCCCCACGGGTTGTAGAACGCCGGCACCGGAAGCTCCTCGAACGAGCTTCCGTTCTCGGATACGAAAAGGCGGTCAGTGCCGGAGACCGCCGGGCCCTGTTCAGCGACGGGCACGACCGTTCCGTCACACAGGTGCAGGAGTAGCCCGTCGCGATCGTCGGTGGTGGTGCAGACCTGCGAAGCGACGAGGCCCAAACTCCGATGATCGATCTCTTGATTGATGCGAACAGAGACGAGGACGGTGTCGTCGATGACCGCGGCGCTCAGCAAGTCGATCTGGGGGCGAAGCCCTTCGCTCAGGGGAAGCTCGCCAAGGTCGAGTCGCAGCAACGTCCAATCGACGAGATTGTTGGTGAGGGCGATCCGGGGCGAATCGCTGGCGGAAAGCGAGGCACCCCCGCCCGTGGTCGAGTCGATGAGCATGACGTACTGATCGCCGCTTCGGTAGAAGCGTTCTGCGAAGAGGCGAAGGTCGATGCGGTTCACGTTCAGGCGGGCGCGCTCGGTCCAGCTCGTGCCGTCGGTCGAGACCGAGATCTCTCCGCTGCCACGGCCAAAGGCAACAAACCCGCCTCGTCCGTCACCGATCGGGGCGTACGGCGCTCGCGACTCACGTGGCGGGTCGGCCAGGTTCGTGGCCACGACGTCGTCCGAGGCATCATCAGGGCCGGCTTGGATCGCAAGACCTGCCAAGGTGATCCCGGCGATGCCGACCGCCAGTCCGAGGGCCCGGTTCCTGAACGTGCGCCGGACCCCCGCCCGGCGAACGGTTGCTTCTTCGGGGAGCGGCCTTACCTGGGGCAGGAGCGGCACGAGGTCGGCCGTCGTCGCGTCGTCCAGCGTGCGGCGGATCTCGCCGAGCCCTCGCCGGCGCCGCAGATCGATCGTCGAGATCAGCGTCGAGTGCGCGTCAGCAATCTCGGCGTCAGTCCAGCCGAGCACCCCGTCGCACACAAGGGCTGAGCGTTGCCGTGCCGGTAGCTCGGCGACCGCCTCGGTGAGTTCATCTGTTGTCCTGATCGCAGCCGGACCGATCGGTTCAGGGATCCGGCGTGGCCATCGCCGTACTGTCACCCACTCGAACGCATCGGCCCAGATCTGCTGCGGAGTGACAGTCTTCGGCGTCGAGCGCTGATGGCTGCGGATCGCAGCTCGGTGCATTGCAGCTTCGGCCAGACCGACGTCGTTCACCGCGAGTGCAAAGGCGGGAAGCAGCTCGTTGTTGATGCACTCGTGCAGCGATGTCCACGCAGCGGGTCGCTCCTCGTCCGCAGCTGCGGAGTCATCGAGTGCGAGGGCCATGCGCGATGTTGTCACCTTGGTCGGCGCATCGTCGAGCAGAGTCGCGTTCTACGTCGTTGGAATCCAGTTGTGCTCATTAAACGAGATCAGGGTGCGGGTGCCTCGACGATTCGCTGCGACGCGAGTGATCGAGGCGTGGTGCGCTCCAAGCGACGTGTTCTTCACGTCGAGCATGTCTTGAATCAGTGATCGGATCACGCCGCCGTGGCACACCACGGCGACCGTGCGTCCCGGGTTATTTGAGATGATGTCATCCATGCCGGCCTTGACCCGAGCGTGGAACTCGGGCGTCTGCATCTCATTGAAGCGTTGCGCGAACTCTTCTCGAGTCATGTCGTCATTGATCCACGGCGGCACGTACGTGCCGTACTCGTAATCCCACTCGGCGATCCGCATCTCGGTAACCGGTTCGATGGCGTGACGGGCGACAAGTGGCTGCGACGTCTGTTGGGCCCGAAGCTGCGGACTCACGTAGATCGCATCGAGGGGAGCGTCCGCCAGAAACTCGGCCGTGGCGACCGCTTGGCGCTCGCCGAGGGGCGTGAGCGGCGGGTCGCTCAGGTCCTCTGCATGAATGTCGGGTTCGCCATGTCGTATCAGGATGAGATCCACAGGGAGCAGTCTGGCGCATCGGCTCGCTGGTTCCGAACGGACGCAACGATCTAGCCTCGCCGTGGGACGACTTCGGGGGAACGACACGACACCATGACGGACACTGCGCCGGGGACAACCGGGCTTCCCACGAGTTCCGATGCGATCGAACGATGCCGTGCTGATGGCGAGTTTCTGCTCGCAGCTCGACATTGGACGGGTGGCTATCGAATCCAGATCGGCGACCACGTGCTGGGCGTGACCATCGAGGACGGCGTGCCAGTCGAGGGCGTCCCCGAGCCCGGGGCAGGGGTGATCGAACTCCAAGGCGAGCCCGAGGTGTGGGAGCCGATGCTGCGCATCGTCCCGCCGCGCATCGCCAACACGGTGTCGGTGATGGCGCGAGCTGGCCTCACGCTCAACGCCGATCCATTGCTCTGGTGGCAGTACTTGCCCGCGACCGAACGCTTCATCGAGCTCTTGCGATCACCCGGCGATCCCGGACCGGTCGCGGTTGACGAGTCGGGCGAAGCCCACCGTCACAGCACACCAGTCGGCCGCTACGTCCATGTGCCGATCGACGGACACGAATACCGCATCTACTACGAGACCGCTGGCCAAGGCATCCCGCTGCTGCTGCAACACACTGCCGGCGCGCACAGCGTGCAGTGGCGGCACCTGTTCGAGCGGCCCGAGATCACCGACCGCTTCCAGCTGATCGCCTACGACCTGCCGTTCCACGGGAAATCGATTCCGCCGGTCAGCGCTCGCTGGTGGGAACAGGAGTACCGCCTGACCGGCGACTTCCTCCGTCAGGTTCCGGTGCGCATCGCCGAAGCGCTCAACCTCGTTGATCCCGCATTCATGGGCTGTTCGGTTGGCGGGCTCTTGGCCCTCGACCTGGCCCTGCATCACCCCGACATCTTCTCGGCCGTCGTGTCCGTCGAAGGCGCCCTACACATCGGCAGCACGACCGATGAACTCGAAGGGTTCTTCCATCCGCAGGTGTCCAACATGACCAAGGCTCGAATGATGGAAGGGCTCTGCGCGCCGACCTCGCCGTTGCCGTACATCAAAGAGGTCTCCCAGACCTACGCCTCGGGCTGGCCGCCGGTGTTTCTCGGCGATCTGCACTACTACCTGATGGACTATGACCTCCGGGATCGCGCCCACGAGATCGACACCACCGAGTGTGCAGTGCACATCTTGAACGGCGAGTACGACTACAGCGGCACGATCGAAAAGGGCCGCGCGGCGCACGCGGCGATCGCCGGCTCTACCCACCGTGCGATGCCAGGCATGGGGCACTTCCCGATGTCCGAGGATCCGGATCGATTCATGGACTACCTGCTACCGGTGCTCGACTCGGTCGTCGCCGCCGCCGCCGCCGCTGCGGGTGCCGAACGCAAGGAGCAGGCCCATGCGGTTTGATGGCAAACGAGTGATCGTCACCGGCGGAGCGAACGGTTTCGGCGAAGCAATCTGTCGTGGCTTTGCTGAGCGAGGCGCTCGCGTAATGGTGACCGACATCGACGGGGCTGCCGCCCAGGCGCTGGCCGACGAACTCGATGGCGCACTCTCGTTCGAGCTCGATGTAACCAGCGAAGAAGCGCACCAAGAACTCGCGCAGCTCATGGCTGACGAGTGGGGCGGCATCGACATCGTCGCCACCAACGCCGGGCTGCCACACCGTGGCGGCTACCTGGTGAATCTGACCACCGAGCAGTTCGACTTCATGTGGACCGTGAACGTGCGCAGCGTCTTCTTCGCCGCCAAGTACTTCACACCACACATGCCGCCGGGAAGCTCGATCGTGAGCACCGCCTCGATCGGAGGGCGGCGACCTCGCAAGGGTCTGACGCCGTACAACGCGTCGAAAGGTGCGGTCATCACGTTGACCAAGGGGTTGGCGACCGAGCTTGCGCCTGGCATCCGAGTCAACTGCGTGGCTCCGGTTTCGGCGGCGACGGGCTTCGACATGAACGCCATGGGCAAGCCGGACCTGTCGGAACGCATGGAGAAGATGGTCGTCGACGGGATTCCCATGGGGCGTCGAGCGGTGCCGACCGATGTCGCCAACGCAATCATGTTCCTGGCCAGCGACGAGGCCGAGTTCCTCACCGGTGTGTGCCTGGATGTCGACGGCGGTAGAAGCATCGGTTGATGGCCTATCCGCCCGATCATCATCTCTTGCGAGACCTGTCCGTCGTGACGTTCTGGACCGGCGACATGGACTCTCGTTTCATCGCACCGTTGACCGAGCATGTCGCTCGCGCGGACGGTGCCATGGACGCAGGCCCGCTGTTCGCCGTCGCCGACTTGGCCGCGGCGAGCACCGCTATTGCCGGAGCCGATGGCGACTGGGCGGGCACGCTCGACTTGTCCGTCCGCATGACCGATGCGGTCACGACTGGCCCATTGGTGATCGAAGGCTCCGTCTTGCGAGCGGGCGGCACGTTGGTCACGGTGCGATCCGAGATCTATGACGGCGAGGGCACCGAAGAGCCGGCGCGATTCGTCGGCACAACCATCGGCGGTTTCCGACGGATGCCGCGCAACCAGGACTACAACGCAGGACCACCCCAGGAGCGCGAGATCGGCGTTCGTCGCGAGTGGGCCCGAAGTGCCTCGGGGTTCGATCGAAATGTTTCGGATCAAGTCGGGCTTGTTGAAATCGCCGGCGGCGTGATCGAGCTCGAGAAGTCGCCCTATGTCACGAACAGCTTCGGGACGATCAACGGTGGAGCGACTGGCATCCTCATCTGCGCTGGAGCCGAGAGCGCCGTGGGCAACGAGTTCGCGGCCGTGGATGTCGACGTTCGCTACATCGGTCAAGCAAAGGCTGGCCCGGTGCGCACGGCGTGTGAGGTCTTGCGTGTCGGCCGCGAACATGCCGTCGTTGATGTGATGGTGCACGATCTGAGCCAGGACCGGCGCACGATCGCCGCAGGCTCGGTCACGCTGCTTGCCCAGGACACGCGATGACCGTTCCATCCGATGCGACGCTTCTGGAGCGGGCACGGCAACTCGCTGACGAGGTCCTCTTCCCCCGAGCGCTCAAAGCTGACCGTGGTCCCGGGGTGCCCGTCGATCAACTCGACGCGCTCGCCGACGCCGGCCTCTACGGAGCGTCGGTCCACGCCGCACCCGAAACCGTCACGACGCTCATCGAGACCCTCGCATCGGGGTGCATGACCACCACGTTCGTCTGGGCCCAGCATCTCGGCGCGACTGCGGCCGCGCACTTCTCCGAAGGGCCAGCGAACCGCTACGCCGAGGATCTTGCCGCCGGTCGGCTCCGGGGTGGCGTTGCATTTGCGCACATGCTTCGACCCGATCCGCCGCTCACCACTGCCGTGCGGAGCGACGACGGCTGGGTGTTCAACGGCAGTGCGCCGTGGGTGACCGGATGGGGCCACATCGATCTGTTCCACGCCGCGGCTCGCCACGAGGGCGACATCGTGTGGGGGCTGCTCGATGCGGCCGACTCGGCGACGCTGCGATGTATCGAGCTGGATCTTGCGACCGTGGCTGCCACTCGGACGGTCGTCCTCGAATACGACAACCACCCTGTTCCTGACGATCGAGTCACCCGGGTTGAGTCTCATGCGGCATGGCTCGCGGTCTATCGAGAGCGACTACGCAACAACGGCTCGTTTCCGTTGGGCGTTGCCTCTCGGTGCTGCACGTTGCTGGAACGGCCCGCGTTCGACCGTCGCTTGAACGAGGTTCGCGACGCGCTCGATGCCGCGTCGACCGAGGACATGCCCAGCGCCCGAGCCGACGCCGCGCTCTTTGCGGTGCAGGCGTCGACTGCTCTCGTTGCCGCAACCGGCGGGCGAGCAGTAACCCTCAATCACCATGCGCAACGGTTGCACCGCGAAGCAATGTTTCTGTTGGTGCAGGGTCAGACCCCACGGATCCGCGAACACATGCTGGACCGGCTCGGACCGCTGTAACAGCCTGAGCGGTCAGCTCGCCCGGCTAGAACGCAGCAGCCATGTCCCCGACGCTTGCGTCGCACCGTTCCGCAGTCTGCTCAATGAACTCTGGTGGTGGCGAGGCGGCAGCGAAGAAAGCCTCCGCCTCAGGGATGGTGAGCTCACTAATCCACTCGCCGATGTTCTCGACGGTGCAGGCCCACACGGGCTCTGGGAGGGCGGGGTTCGTACTTGGCAACCACTGCGACACGACCGTCTTGTTGCATGCTGAAAGCGCAATCAGCGAGGCCGTCCCTTCGCCGGTAAATGCGATCCCCTCTGACTCCAAGCGCTCGATCACACAGCTCGTTGCGCTCTCGAAGTCTTCGAGTTCGGAGATGCCGAGTTGGATCATCATCAAGTCGAGCTTGTCGACGGCGATCTCTTGCTCGGTCCGGTTGTCAACGATCACGCTCGTCGGCTCAACGACAATGGTCGTTTCCTCGGACGGCGCCTCGGTCGCATCGGCAGCTGCCGATGACTCCTCATCGCTTCCACAGCTGGTCAGGATGAAGAGGACAGCGATCGAAACAAGGCCCAGGCGTCGCAGGAAAGGTGAGTTCATCGATCGTTGACTCTAGAGCCCGATCCTTGGCAGTCAACGGCGCCGGCTGCTTGGTGAGGCCCGTCCCGAGAACGTCCCAAGTACGGTGACGCCATGGTCGCCGACGCTTCCACCTCGACCCGCCGTGCATTCCTGCGTCGGGCCTTGACGGCCACCGCCGTCACTACCGCTGTGCCGATCGCTGCGCTCGCGCCAGCCGCATCGGCCGCCGAAGAAGGCGCCAGCCCGTACGGATCGTTGTTCGACGACGGCAGCGGCGTGCTGCTGCCCGCCGGTTTCACGGCCCAGATCGTTGCAGTGACGGGCCAGACTGTGCCCGGCACGTCGTACGTGTGGCGCGGGGCTCCCGATGGAGCTGCAACGTTCAGCGATGGCCTCGGCGGTTGGTATCACGTCGTGAATCACGAGACCGGAGCAGGCGACGGCGGTGGCGTCTCGGCCCTGCACTTCGACGCGTCGGCCACCGTGACCAACGCGTACTCGATCCTGACCGGCACCAACCGAAATTGCGCCGGCGGTCCGACGCCATGGGGAACCTGGCTGTCGTGCGAAGAAGTCTCGACCGGGCTCGTGTACGAATGCTCGCCGGGCTTCGCATCTCAGGGAGTCGTGAAGCCAGCGCTTGGCCGCTGCAACCACGAGGCCGTCGCGGTCGACCCGATCGGGCAACGCCTCTATCTCACCGAAGATCGCGGCGACGGGCTGCTCTATCGCTTCACGCCCGACGCCTATCCGAACCTCGACTCAGGTGTGCTCGAGGCGGCCGTCTTTGCCAACGGGATCGCAAGCTGGGTCGAGATCCCCGACCCCGACGCGGCCGGTACCGACATGCGGTACCAGGTCGATGCGACCCGTTTCGCCGGTGGCGAAGGGATCTGGTATCACAACGGTCGCGTCTACTTCACGACGAAGGGCGACAACGGGGTCTGGGACCTTGAACTGTCGACCGGACGGCTCACCCGTGTCTGGGCCGGCAATCCGGGCGACCCGTCACGAGACCAGCTCACCGGCGTCGACAACATCGTCGTCGAAAGCGGCTCGGGCGATCTGTTCGTCGCCGAAGACGGCGGCAACATGGAAATCGTGCTGATCACCGCGCAAGGCGTGGTGTCGCCGTTTCTACGCCTGGTCGGTCACGGCGGATCCGAGATCACCGGCCCGTGCTTCAACCCACGTGGCGATCGCATGTTCTTCAGTTCCCAGCGAGGCACGAACGGTGCTGGCATTACCTACATGGTGAGCGGACCATTCCGGGGTGGCCCCGGCTTGGCGGCGACGCCGACCCCGACGGCCACGGCGACACCCACCCTGACGCCCGCGCCGGATCCGACCGCAACACCTGCCTCCGAGGTCATCGACGGGGCGACCGAGGGTGACGTCGACGACGCTGCATCCGCCGACCTGGATGGTCGTGGTGGGCGCAACCCGGGTGAGAACAGCTCGGGCGAGAACAACTCTGTCGAGAACAACTCTGTCGAGAACAACTCTGTCGAGAACGACGAGGCCGCCGAGGTCGACGATGAGGACTCGGGCGACGCCATGGACGATGAAGACGAGGCAGCGGCGGCGCCAGAACAGGAAGCCCCTGGTGTTCCCGAGCCGACGAGCACCCGGGTCGCCGAGGCGATCGTGCTCGATCCCGAGACACCGGACCCTGGCGCAACCTTCGTTGGCGCTGCGGCTACTGACGATGACGACACGGCAACGACCGTCGTCGGTGTGACGGCCATTGCGGCCGGCGTCGCAGGAGCTGGCTTGTTTGCGCTGCGACGACGCCAGGCAGCGCAAGAGGAGTAGCGCTCGCTACCAGACGGCCGAGCGGTCGAGGTCCAAGACTTCGCGGATCCGGTCGAGCATTGGCGCAAAGTCAGCGTGACGTGTCGTCCGATTCGCTGAAGGTTCAGCGGCGATGGATGTCCAGTCCTGCGCTCCAAATCGATTGTCGACTCGTTGCTTCCATGCTTCGGCGCAACCTGCGAACGGACCGCTGATGACCCCGTCGGCGATGGCATCGGCTTCGCCAGCGACCCCGTCGAACATGGCGACCGCCATCGGGAGTAGCCGACCGAGGGCTGCCTGCAGACGGCCAGCGGCATCGTCGACGGTCAAGAGCGCGTCGAGCAGCGCATCGGCGTGGCGGCGATGGAAGCGCTCCTCTGACTCGGCCCGCACCGCAAGGTCGGCCAGCGCCTGGATCGAGGAGTCAGCGAATAGTTGCCAGCGCAACTCCTCGGCGCTGTCGTAGAGCCAATGCCGCACGAGCGTGTCGCCCCAGTCCTCGAGCGTGCACTCGACCAGCGCACAGCTGCGCCAGTCGTCGGCGTCACGGAAGAACGCGATCGCATCGATCGCGGCGTCGTCGCCGCCGACCAAGACTTCGAACAGCAGCGCCGCGTGGCCGAGTTCGTCCTGGCCGATGCTGGCGAATGCCAGATCCTCTTCGAGGAAGGGAGCGACACCGATCCACTCGGTGTGTTGTTGGCCCATCAGGTGCTCATCGTCGGCAAAGGCGAGAATGACGTCGCGTGCGGCGGGGGAGAGGTCGCTCATTCGGTGTCCTCCGCGATCTTGAGCTGCTCGCGAATTTCCTTGCGGCGAGCCGCAACTGCTTCGCCGCTGTGGTGACGATGTGGCTTGTCGGCGTTGGGGGCGAAGAAGCCGCGGTCCTCGGTCACGATCGAGTCGCGAGCAACGACCCACACCCGGTCGCCTTCGCCGCGGCGCACGTAACACTCGCGGGCTGCGATGACCGCAAGCTCGTCGTCAGCGGCTTCGAGCGCACCGGCATGGCGGAACTCGTCGCGGCCATCCTTTTTGAGGAAGACCTCGTAGATCGTCACATCAGCTCCGCATGACTTCGACGGTTTCGTGGCACGACGAGCAGCGGTGGACCGAGCGACAACGGCTCGGCCCGAACAGCGATTGCTCGACCGTGGGTTCCCCGCAGCGCGGGCACGAAGGTGCCCGGCGTCCGATCTCGACCGCGACGGTGAATTCGCTCGCGAGCTGCTGGCGGGCATCGTGGCTGATCCGCTCGACGGTCCAAGCCGGGCTGGTGAGCCAGCTCACCGACGTCGTGCGTACACCCTCGACGGCATCGACTGCCTGGGAAACGTCCGCAGCGATCACGGCGAGCGCAGGGCAACCCGAGAAGGTCGGCACCAAGCCGATCGCGACCGCGCCGGTGTCGTCGATCTCGATCGCTTCGAGCAAGCCGAGGTCCACGATCGACACGCCCGGATACTCGGGATCGTCGACCGAGGCCACCGCTTGATGAACGGCGAGCTCCAGGTCGGTACTCACGCCGTCGTCAGATTCGCCTGAGATTGGCTCGCCTGCGAACGGGCGTGCTCGTCGAGCGCGTCGCGTACCCATGCGCTGGTCTCCCAGTGCGACGACGCCTCGTTGATGCGACGCTCCGAATCTGGTCCGACGTTGGCGAACGTCTTCTTGAGCGGCTCCCAGTCGATGGGGCCACACATCCACTGCTTGGCCTCGTCGTCGTAGTACAAACCCGGATCCGGAATCGAGAAGCCGTAGCTCTGCAGCATCGGCACGAACTTCTGCACCCACTTGTGGCGTAGGTCCTCGTTGCGCTCCGACTTGATGTGCCATCGGAGCAGCTTGTCGTCGGGTTTGGAGTCGGGGCCGAACAGCTGGAGTGCGGGCCACCACCAGTCGTTCATCGCGTCTTGGAACATCTCGCGCTGCATCTCGGTGCCTTGCGCAATCCGCATCATGCGGTCTTCGCCCAGGCGCATGTGGAAGCCCTCTTCGCTGATGATGCGCTTGAGGATGCGGCGGTACGGACCGTACGAACAGTTCTTGAACACGGCTTGCTGGCTGGCGAGCGCAGCAGCATCCACGAGGAACGCCACGGCGACTTGCTGAGCCCAGGTCTTGACCCGGTAATGGAAGACGTTGTGGAACCGGCTCTTACCGGCAAACAGGTCCTCGAGCATCTCGGTGCGTGTCTTGATGCCCATGTCGGCCGCCACCATGTACAACAGGTGGGCGTGGCCGAACTCGTCTTGGGTTTTCGCGATGACCGACATCTTGTGGCGCAGACCGGGCGTACGTGGGATCCAGTCCCGCTCGGTCAGACCACCCATCTGCTCAGAGTTGGCGTGCAGTTCGATGAAACGAAACACCGCTGTGCGGTACTCGTCGGGCATGTCATCTTCGGCCTCGACGATGCCGCCATCGTCGAGAAACGCTTCGAACTCTTCCATCGAGGACCAAGAACGCACCATGGTCGACAGCTTAGAGCCCGTCGCTCAGCGGGTAGAGATCGGGGAAGTCCGCCGGGCGCTTCTCGATCGAAGCCTTGAATGCCTCGGCCATGTCGTCGGTATCGAACATCGCCGCGTTCCAATTGGCGATGAACTCGAGACCGTCTTGCACCGTGTGATCACGGGTGTAGTGCATGGTCTGCTTCGTGCCCCACACCGCCATCGGGCTCTTCGAGGCGATCTCGCTCGCGACGGCCATCGTCGCATCGAGCAACGTCTCGTGATCAGGGAACACATCGTTGACGAAGCCAGCCGCCTTGGCTTCTTCGGCTGACCAGCGGCGGCCGGTGTAGGCGAGCTCGCGCACGATGCCCTCGGGGACCAGCTTCGGCATGCGCTGCAGCGTGCCGACGTCAGCCGTCATGCCGATGTTGATCTCGTGGATGCTGAACCAGGCATCGGCGGTGGCGTACCGCATATCCATGGCCGAGACCATGTCGATGCCGCCACCGACACAGGCGCCCTGGATCGCTGCAAGCACCGGCATGCGTGCCCGCTCCATCGCGGTGAACGTGTCCTGCAGCTTGAGGGCCGTGGAACGGAACCGCTCGTTGCGGCGACTGCGATGCCCTTTGGGTGCATCGTCGGGCTGGCCGACGGTGTCGTTTGACCCGAACACCTCGAGGTCCATGCCCGAGCAGAAGTTCTTCCCCTCGGCCGAGATCACCACGGCACGAGCGTCGCCCGAATCGGACAGCCCATCGATGATCTCGGGGAGCTCTCGCCAGAACGAGGGGATCATCGAGTTGGAGCGTTGAGGACGGATCATGCGGACCAGCCCGACCTTGTCGACGACCTCAACCGAGAAGCACTCATATGTCATAGGGCCAGGATGGCACGTTGGTTCGCACTTGCCCCAGTACGCGAGACTCCGACCATGCAACTTCCTGCCTTGTCCCTTGCTGCTGTTCCCGGACGCCGAGCTCGCACCCTCGAACTCGCCAAGGAGATCGAGGACCGCGGCTACGCCGGCATCTATTGCCCGAGCTTCGGTGACGGGTTGGGGCTCTGCAACGCGTTGGCACATCACACCGAGACGATCCCGTTCGGCACCTCGATCGTCAACATCTACGCCCGCAACGTCATCGACTACGCCGCAACCGCCGCGTTCATCCACGAGATGAGCGAGGGCCGATTCCGGTTCGGTGTCGGTGTGAGCCATGCGCCGTCGAACGACCGCCTCGGCGTGAACCCAGGCAAGCCCCTGGGCGACATGCGCGACTTCGTTGCCGAGCTGCGGTCACAGCAATACATCGGCGACCTGCCGCCGCTGGTGCTGGCGGCCATGCGGGACAAGATGCTCGCGCTGTCCGGTGAACTCGGCGAGGGCGCGGTCTTTGCAAACGCAGCTCGCAGCGCCATGCCCGCCCAGCTCGAGCGCATGCCAACGCCGGCCGCCGGCGATGACTTCTTCATCGGCTGCATGATCCCGACCTGCATCAGCGACGATCGCGAAGCCGCTGCCGCCGTCAACCGCAAGACGCTGCGCGGCTATGTCGCCCTGCCGAACTACCGCAACTACTGGAAGGCCGAGGGCTATCGCGAAGAGATGGAAGCCATCGAGGCTGCCCTCGAAGCGGGCGACCGCGACGCCGTGCCAGGACTGATGACCGACGAGTGGCTCAGCGACGTCACGCTCTACGGCTCCCAAGACGAAGTGCTCGCCGGTCTCCAGGAATGGTGGGACGCGGGACTCACCCCCATCTTGGTGCCGTCGTCCGCAAGCGGCGGCCAGATGAAGGCCTTCGACGAGATGTTCGCAATGTTCGACGCGGCCTAGGGGTTGCTGTACGTCGTCGGAACTGGAGTGACGAGCGTCGGCGGGTCCGAGAATGCAGGACACGACGTGCGGCCCGTATCGCCAGTGGCTTGATTGCGCCAGAAGATCCGGGCGACTGCAGCCTGATTGGTGAAGATGTAGGTCTGGTTGTCGCCGCTCGAAGCTTCGTTCGAGAAGATGATCGGCTCGGGGATCGGGAACTCGTACTGCAGGTCAAGCACGGTGTCAGCCGGTGTCCAGCTGACGGTGACCCGCATCTGGTCGAAGACGGTTGCGTCTTCCCATTTCACGCCTGCAGCCGCCGGGCGGACCTGACAGCTGACGGTGAGGGCTTGGTTGCCGGTCGAACCGCCGCCGGACGTCGTACCGACGTTCACGGTGCCACAGGTGACGTTGGTGACTTCTTGGGTGGTGCGATCGGTGGCGGCCAGGGTGATCGTGTACGTACCTTCGGAGCTGTACGTCACGTTGCCGCTATTCGGTGCACCAGCCACGGTGTTGTTGCCGAAGTTCCACAGGAATTGAAGATTCGAAGCAGCCTCGGCCGGCGTCACCACCGCCAGGAGCTGCGGGATCGCTTCGTCAACATCGACCGAGATGGGAAACGACGCCCCGGAGCACGTCACCACGAGAATGCTCGGGTCAACGGTGGGCGTCGGCGTCGGACCAGCCGGTTGGCTGGGCTGCGACGGCTGGCTCGGCGCGGAAGTCGGCGCAGGGGCAGTGGTAGGAGCAGCGGTCGGCTCAGCCGCAACCTCGGTGGGTTCCGCGGACGGAAGTGGCAACGGCGTTGGCAATTCGAGCGGCGTTGGAGAAGGAACTGGCGTGGGGCTGGCCACCTCGGCGCTCTCCGGCACCGAGGTAGCAACCGGCGTCGACGTCGGCACGAGGTTCGACGTGTCGAGCGCGGTGTTGTCGTCGCCGGACACGGCTTGGAGCAAGAACCAGATCGCTGCGGCCAGGATGAGCGCGGGAACCAGCACAGCAAGTCCTAAGCGCCAGCCCTCAAGTCGTCGATTCATCGTCTGACCCTCCCACCGGTGCTACTGCCGACCTACGGCGAGCAGTGCCGGATGCTCGTCACCGGCAAAGCCGAATGATCGTATCTACGGTAGTTGGCTCAGACCGCTCGCATGGGTCAGTGTCTCAGCGTTTCCCACTGTGGCCTGAAGGGCGTAGGGTTTTGGGGTGCCTGAGTATCGTTCACGAACCACCACCCACGGCCGCAACATGGCCGGTGCCCGCGCGCTTTGGCGTGCCACTGGCATGCAGGACGACGATTTTGAGAAGCCGATCATCGCGATCGCGAACAGCTTCACCCAGTTCGTGCCCGGCCACGTACACCTCAAGGATCTCGGCCAGCTGGTGGCCCGCGAGATCGAGTCGGTCGGCGGCGTCGCCAAAGAGTTCAACACGATCGCGGTCGACGACGGCATCGCGATGGGCCACGGCGGCATGCTCTACAGCCTCCCGTCTCGAGAACTGATCGCCGATTCCGTCGAGTACATGGTCAACGCACACTGCGCCGACGCGCTGGTCTGTATCTCCAACTGCGACAAGATCACGCCAGGCATGTTGATGGCGGCGATGCGGCTGAATGTTCCCGCCATCTTTGTGAGCGGCGGGCCAATGGAGGCAGGCAAGACCCGACTCGCTGGCTCCGAAGTCAAGGTTGACCTCATCTCGGCGATGATGTCGGCGGGCGATACGACGGTGAGCGACGACGATGTCGCCGCGATCGAACGCTCGGCATGCCCGACTTGTGGTTCGTGCTCCGGCATGTTCACCGCCAACTCAATGAACTGCCTGACCGAGGCGCTTGGCCTCTCGCTGCCGGGCAACGGAACCGTGCTGGCAACTCACTCCGACCGTGAGCAGCTGTTCCTGCAGGCTGGTCGCACCGTGGTCGATCTTGCCAAGCGCTACTACGAAAAAGACGACGAGAGTGTGCTGCCCCGCAACGTTGCGAGCCGCGAGGCGTTCGAAAACGCGATGACGCTCGACATCGCCATGGGCGGAAGCACGAACACCGTGCTCCACATCTTGGCGGCTGCCGAAGAAGCCGAGCTCGACTTCAAGATGGCCGACATCGACGCCCTGAGCCGTCGCGTGCCGAACATCTGCAAGGTCGCGCCGTCGGTCGAGCAGTACCACGTCGAAGACGTGCACCGTGCCGGTGGCATCATCGGCCTGCTGGGCGAGCTGGACCGTGGCGGTCTGATTCACACTGACGTCCCGACCGTGCATGCGGCAACGCTCGGTGCCGCGCTTGACGAGTGGGACATCATGCGTGACACGTGCACGCCGCTTGCTGACGAGTTCTTCCGAGCCGGCCCCGCGGGCATCCCGACCCAGGTCGCGTTCAGCCAAAGCACCCGCTGGGACACGCTGGACAATGATCGCGAAGGCGGCTGCGTCCGCTCGATTGAGCACGCCTACAGCACCGACGGCGGCCTCGCCATCTTGTACGGCAACATCGCCGAAGACGGCTGCATCGTCAAGACTGCCGGCGTCGACGAGTCGATCTTCACCTTCAGCGGACCGGCCCGAGTCTTCGAAAGCCAAGACGACGCCGTCGAAGGCATCTTGGACGAGTCACGCGTCAATGCCGGCGATGTCGTCATCGTTCGCTACGAGGGCCCCAAGGGCGGACCGGGCATGCAAGAGATGCTCTACCCGACCACCTACATCAAGAGCCGCGGCTTGGGTAAAGAGTGCGCGCTGCTCACCGACGGTCGCTTCTCGGGCGGAACCTCGGGCCTCAGCATCGGTCACGCATCGCCCGAAGCTGGCGCTGGCGGAGCGATCGGCCTGATCCGCGAAGGCGACACGATCGTCATCGACATCCCGAATCGCTCGATCAACGTCGATCTCACCGACGAAGAACTCGCTGCGCGTCGTGCCGAAGAAGAAGCACATGGCAAAGAGGCGTTCACCCCACGCGGTCGTGAACGAGTCGTCAGCCAAGCGCTGCGGGCCTACGGCGCTCTGACGACCAGCGCCGATCGTGGCGCCGTGCGCGACATCAGCCAGCTGTAACAGTCCCGACTAGTCGAGCATCGTGATGACGGCCTGATCTTTGCCGGCGCGCTTCGCTTGATAGAGCGATTCGTCAGCGCAGCGGCGCCAGTCGTCGAGGTTGAGCGGCGATCCGGGCGGCCGAAGCGCCAGGCCGATCGAGACGGCCGGCATGAATGGCTTGTCTCCGGTCAAAACGGGCCGTTCGGCAATGAAGTCACGAATACGGTCCACGATGACCCGGGCCTCGTCTTCGGGAAGCAGCGGCATCGCAACCACGAACTCGTCGCCGCCGATGCGGGCGATGATGTCGCGGTCGTTGCGGGTGCATTCGCGGAGGGCGTCGGCGACTGTGCGCAACACGGCGTCGCCGACGTCGTGGCCGTAGCCATCGTTGATCGGCTTGAAGTCGTCGAGGTCGAGCATGAGCACGGCGCCGCCGTGTCGAACCCGTTCGAACGCTGGCGGCGTCATCGCCTCGAAACCGCGCAGGTTCAAAAGGCCCGTGAGCGGATCACGCAGCGCCAGCGCCCGTAGCTCGACGGACTCGGCCACGAGATGTTCCGTCGTGGCAACCAGCGAGTGGTTCGCTGCAGTGACTTCGGTGATGTCGTGCAAAACACAGACGAGGAAGGTCTCACCGTCCGCGTCGACTCGTGCGGTCGTAAGCAAGATCTCACGAATGCGACCGTCGTCAAAGAAGAGGGTCTCGTAGCGCTCATCAGGTCGCCCGCAGGTGAGCACTGCACGCTCGGCCTGGGGGTCCGGCAAAAGGGGACCGTCGACGAACAGTTGATCGTCGGTCAAACCGACGATTGCATCGAGCTCGATCGAGAACATCGTCAGCAGCGAATCGTTTGCCCAGACGTAACGGAGGCCGCTGTCTTTGATCGCGACCGCTTCGGTTATCGCCGCGAGGGCAGCCCACCCGAGCGCTTCGGGCAAGTCGAGTTGTCGAGGCGCTGCTACCACGACGCTCCTTTCGGCGCTACGTGCTAGTAAGACAACCGCGCACGCCAAAGTGTCGCGAGGATTACCCTGATTGGGAGTCGCCAATTGTCCTTGCGGGGTACGTTCGGCGCATGGACGTGGGCATCTGTTTTCATCGTGAAGAGGGCGCTAGGACGGTGACTGAGCGGGCGCTTCAGGCCGAGGCTCTTGGTTTCAACGAGTTCTGGGTGATCGAGGACTGCTTCTACACCTCGGGTCCAACGTTGGCGGCCGCGGCCTTGACCGCAACCGAGGAGATCACGGTTGGTATCGGGATCATGCCGGTCGTCGCTCGAAACGCTGCGGTCACGGCGATGGAGCTGGCGACGCTCGCCGCGCTTGCTCCAGGTCGTTTCCACGGAGGCCTTGGGCACGGCGTGCAGAGCTGGATGGAGCAAATGAACGAGCGCGTGGCGTCCCCGCTCACGGCGCTCGAGGAGACGTTCGATGCCGTGCGTCGGCTGCTTGATGGTGAGACCGTGAGCGTCGAAGGTCGGTATGTGACGCTTCGCGACGTGGCTCTCGACGCGCCGCCATCACCCCGACCGCTGTTGTCGGCTGGTGTGCGCGGCCCGAAGTCGATGGAGGTGTCGTCACGCTGCGCCGATGGGGTGATTCTCGCGGACTTCGTGAGCGCTGACTATGTGCGGGCGGTCCGTGAGCAGCTCGGCGCCGGTGACCAGCGCATCACCGTCTTCGCTTCGCTCGATCTCGCCGCCGATCGCAACGAGTTGGCCGATCACCGAGCCGGGATTGCCCACTTCATGGCTGGTGTGGCCGCCGACGCGCCGATTTCGCTCCGGACGGCACCGTTCTGGTCCGAGCTCGAGGCGAGTGCCGCATCGGTCGGTTGGTATGACGCGATCGTTGCGATGCCCAACGAGTGGTGGTCGATGATCTCTGGTGTCGGCGTGGCCGAAGATGTCATCGCATACGTTGCGTCGCTTCGCGAGGCCGGCGCTGACGCGGTCGCGTTCTTCCCCGACCCGTTCGAACCGACCGAGGCAACCGCTCGGGCAGGCGAGGTCCTGCTTCCTCTGTTGCGCTGACTGGCACTGGTTTCCTCCGGGTCATTAGCGAATCCGTTGATGGTCCAGCAGGCGCACAGGATGTGTTGCATGGAGCTAGGTAGTGGTTGCATGGAGCTAGGTAGTGACGGTGACGTGCGTGGTTCCCGGCGATTCGCTGAAGAATCAGCCTCGACCGACGAATGGCATTTGGTTCGCCATGATCGTCATCGTCAGCACGTTCGCATCGAGCGGAAGCGACGCCATGTAGGCAACAGCGCTGCCGACATGGTCGACGTCCATCGTGGCCTCGGCCCGGATCGATCCATCGGGCTGGGGCACGCCGGTCTTCATCACCTCGACCATCGGCGTGGCGGCGTTGCCGATGTCGATCTGACCGCACGCGATGTCATGGTTCCGACCGTCGAGCGAGAGCGACTTCGTCAGCCCGGTGATCGCGTGCTTCGTGGCGGTGTAGGGCGCGCTGTTCGGTCGGGGAGTGGTGGCCGAGATAGAGCCGTTGTTGATGATCCGGCCGCCACGAGGGTCTTGGGCCTTCATCTGAGCGAACGCCGCTCGGGCGCAGAGGAATGATCCGGTGAGGTTGATGTCAACGACTCGACGCCAAGCCTCAACAGAGAGCTCGTCGGGCGCAACCGGCGGTGCGCTGACGCCGGCATTGTTGAACACGAGGTCGACTCGCCCGTGCGCAGCCACGGCCGCAGCGAACAGGGCGTCGACGGATGTCTCGTCGGCAACGTCGGTCGGAACGGCGATGTGGCCATCGCCGGCGAGACCGGCACAGGTCTCGTCGAGGGGCGCTTGGCGCCGGCCCGCAGCGACGATGATCCACCCATCGTTCGCGAGTGCTTCGGCAGCGGCGCGACCGATGCCAGTGCCTGCGCCGGTCACGATGGCGATGCGAGGTCCGGTGGAGGTTTTGGTCATGGGTCAATGATGGCGCACGATGGCGGTATGACCGAGCCCGCACCGATCACCGACATCGACCCGGCATGGCTGGCCCCGACCTGGTTCATCGACCGTGACAGCCCCGTCGTCGCCCAGTTCGCCGACGAGGCGGCAGCGGGTGCGGCGGACCAGCGCGACACCGCCGTCGCCCTCTTCCTTGCCGTGCGAGATGGCTATCGCTACAACCCCTACGGCACCGAACGCACGCCCGAGTCCTACAAGGCGAGTTCGGTCGTCGCCTCCGAGTCCAACTGGTGCGTGCCGAAGTCGGTCCTCTTGACTGCCGCCGCTCGCCATTGCGGCATCCCGTCTCGGTTGGGGTTCTCCGACGTCCGCAACCATCTGACGAGCGAGAAGCTGATGGAGTCGATGGGCACCGACTTGTTTGCGTGGCACGGTTACTCGGAGCTACTGCTCGACGGGCAGTGGCGCAAGGCCAGCTCTGCGTTCAACATCGAGTTGTGCGACAAGTTCGGCGTCAAGGTGCTCGACTTCGACGGCACGAACGACGCGCTCATGCATGCCTACGACGAGGCTGGCAACCGACATATGGAGTACGTCAATCAGCGGGGCAGCTTCGACGACCTTCCGCTCGACGAGATTCACGCCACGTTCGACGAGCTCTATCAGGGAACCGAGTTCGACGGTTCCGGCGACGAGGCCTTCTCATGATCAAGCTGACCTTCTGCCTCCGCCGTCAACCGCACCTGAGCCG
>CAZEMU010000056.1:0-14677 GCA_964513315.1 uncultured Acidimicrobiaceae bacterium
CGAGGCGATTCTGACCGTGCCACGACTGGTCGACGGCAGACGTCGCCGCATGGTTCAGCAGCAGATAGTTGCGTTGCGCTCGAGCGTGATCGATACCGGTCGCAACGGGACGAACGTTGAGCCCTGCGTCGACGAGCTGGTCAAGGCCAGCTTGCAGCACGGCGGTCATCTCGTCGTCCTGCTCGCCCCCGAGCGGGTGCTCCAACATGACGCCAACCGTGAAGTCGCGAAGCTCGGTGCGGCGCTCCTCAGGAAGCAGCATTCGAGTCAGCACCCGCATCGCAAGATCAAGATCGCGAGCCGACCGCGCCATCGGTCCGACCACATTGATGTCGACCTCGGCGGGCTGGCCCGGATAGTCATGACCATCTGCGCTCACCGCACCGAAGCTCGGCTTGTGACCGAAGACGCCGCAGTAGTGAGCCGGAAAGCGGATCGACCCGCCGATGTCGCTGCCGATCTCGAGCCCCGAGTAGCCGACTGCAAGCGCAACCGCAGAGCCTCCAGAGGAACCACCTGGGGTTCGGTCGAGGTTCCATGGGTTGTTCGTTCGGCCGTGAATCGCATTGAACGTCTGCCACTCCCCCAGCTCCAACGGCACGTTCGTCTTTCCCCACACGATCGCGCCGGCCGCCAGCAGCTGGTCGAGAACCACCGCGTTGCGTTCGGGACGATTGTTGGCGTGGCGAGGGTCGCCCCAGGTCGACGGGGTGCCGACCCAATCGATGACCTCTTTCACCGTCATCGCGATGCCGTGCAACGGGCCGAGCTCGTCGCCCCGGGCGACCGCTGCGTCAGCGTCGGCCGCAGCGCGTCGAGCGTCGTCGATCCGTTCGACGATGACTGCATTCAGCTCGCCGTCGAGATGTTCGTAGCGAGCGACCGATGCATCGAGCATCTCACGGGAACTCAGCTCGCCGTCGGCGATGAGGCGCGCCTGTTCGTGGGCTGGCAGCAGCGTGATGTCCACATCGAGAAACTACCGGCAGCGTCGCACACCGAACGACGGGCCATGATGGAGAGATGAGCCGAGAGCTACCCCGTGCGTGGATGATGCGAACCTACGCCGGGCATTCCACCCCGGAGGCCTCGAACCGGCTCTATCGCTCGAACCTGACCAAGGGCCAAACCGGGCTCTCCGTCGCCTTCGACCTGCCGACCCAGACGGGCTACGACCCCGACCATCCGTTAGCGCGGAGCGAGGTCGGCAAGGTTGGCGTGCCGATCGTCCACAAGGGCCACATGGCCACGCTGTTCGATGGCATCCCGGTCGGCGAGATGAACACGTCGATGACGATCAACGCGCCAGCGACCTGGCTCCTCGCCCTGCACATCGCGAACGGCGAAGCACAGGGTGTCGATCGTTCGGTGCTGCGAGGGACCACCCAGAACGACATCGTCAAGGAGTACCTGAGTCGCGGCACCTACATCTTCCCGCCCGAAGCAAGCCTGCGGCTGACGGTCGACTCCATCGCGTTCTGCTCTGCGCAGGTGCCGAAGTGGAATCCGATCAATATCTGCAGCTACCACCTGCAAGAGGCCGGTGCGACGCCCGTCCAAGAGCTCGCGTTTGCGCTCGCCAACGCGGTCGCGGTGCTCGACGCGGTGCGAGACAGCGGCCAGGTAGCGCCCGAGCGATTCGATCGTGTGGTCGCAAGCATCTCGTTCTTCGTGAACGCGGGCATTCGCTTCGTCGAAGAGACCGCAAAGATGCGGGCGTTCACCCAGCTCTGGGACGAGATCTGCGAACAGCGCTACGGGGTAGCCGATCCAAAGGACCGCCGCTTCCGCTACGGCGTCCAGGTGAACTCGCTCGGCCTCACCGAATCCCAGCCCGAGAACAATGTGCAGCGCATCGTGCTCGAGATGCTCGGCGTGACGCTGTCAAAGGACGCTCGCACGCGTTCGCTTCAGCTTCCGGCGTGGAACGAGGCACTCGGACTCCCTCGCCCCTGGGACCAGCAGTGGGCGCTGCGCATGCAGCAGGTCTTGGCCTACGAAACCGACCTGCTCGAGTACGACGACATCTTCGCCGGCTCACACGTCGTCGAGGGCCTGACGTCGCAGCTCAAAGACGATGCCCGCCGGCTGCTCGACGAGATCATCGATGCGGGCGGCGCCTTCGCTGCGATCTCTGACATGAAGCAGGCGCTCGTCGAATCGAACGCTCGCCGGGTGCGGGGCGTCGAGTCCGGCGAGATCACCGTCGTCGGCCGCAACGCGTTCACCGAGACCGAGCCGTCAGCGCTCGGCGGATCCGAAGCGATCGAACAGGTCTCCTCCGGCGTCAGCGACGAGATCATCGAAGACCTGGAGCGGTGGCGGACAACCCGCGACAGCGCGGCCGCCGCATCGGCGATCGACGCGCTGCGCCAAACCGCAGCCACCGAGGCGAACATCATGGAAGCAACCATCGCCTGCGCGCACGCGGGCGTCACCACGGGCGAGTGGGCCGATGCGCTTCGAGATGTCTTCGGCGAATACCAGGGGCCGACCGGCGTAGCCAGCGCAGCCTCGGTCGGCTCAACTCCGCTCTCGACGCTCGCGGCACATCATCAGTCGCTACCGGACGGCCCGCCGCGCATCCTGGTCGCTAAGCCGGGGCTCGATGGACACTCCAACGGCGCTGAGCAGATCGCCCTCGCCGCACGAGACGCAGGCATGGAAGTCATCTACCAGGGCATCCGACGCACCCCGGAACAGATCGCGGCGACCGCTCGCGACGAAGACGTCGACCTCATCGGGCTGTCGATCCTGTCTGGCAGCCATCTCGACGTCGTGCCGGCGGTCGCCCAGCGACTGCAATCGGAGGGCGTCACGGCGCCGCTGATCGTCGGCGGCATCATCCCCGATGCCGACCGATCGTTACTCGAGGCTGCGGGCGTCACCCGCGTGTACACCCCGTCGGATTATGAGATCGCCGGGCTGATGCAAGACCTCAGCGACCTGGCCCTCGCCCACCGCGGCACCACCTAAGGACACGCGGCAGCGCGGGCACAAAGTGTCCGAAAACGGCGAAAGGCCGCCGCCCCGGAGGGCGACGGCCAAACGCGTTTCGAATTCAGATCAAACGACCCGAACGTTCTGTGCTTCGGGGCCCTTACGGCCCTCACCGACTTCGAATTCGACCTTCTGGCCTTCTTCGAGCGTCTTGAAGCCGTCGCCCTCAATGTTTGAGAAGTGGACGAAGACATCTTCGCCGGCTTCTTGGGCAATGAAGCCGAAGCCCTTCTCGGTGTTGAAGAATTTGACTGTTCCCTGCATGTTTTTTGCTTTCTTTCGAGCTGGCCCTGGTGGCCTTCTCGCTGCTGACTGTACGGCTCCGCCGAGGGTTCCGTGGCGATGAGGGCAAACGAGTCAGAGTTTCCGTTTCCGCGTCGGTGCCGATTTCGCGCAATTCGCGGCGCGATCGCGGGCTCGTACCCGCTGGTTGTAGGCCTGCAAGCGAGCGGTCCTCGCGGAGTCCGTTGAAACTAGACAGTGTCGGTGGCGGCCACCGTGGGTTCGGTCGCCGCAGTTGCACTGCCATGATCAGAAGCACGGGTTTCAGAAGCACGGGCCTGCAGCTGAGTCTTGAGGCGCTCGATGGCTTCGAGCATGCCCGCGGCGTGCTGGCGCTTCTCTTCGGCCTGGGACTCGGCGACGTGCAACGCGTCTTCGGCCTTCGCCCGCATGGCCTCGGCCTCGGCCTTGATCTCCTCGGCCTCGATACGCATCGCTTTGGCGTGCTCTTCGGCTCGTTCGACCATCTCTTTGGCCTGCTCCTCGCCGTTCGTGATCAGCGCCCGAGCATCGGCCAACGACTTGTTCACGATCTCGGTGATGCTGTCCTTGTACTTGGCCCGGTCAGCATCAACCGCTTCGATTCCAGCCTGGATCGCCTCTTCTTCGATCCGCCGCACGCGTGTCTCGGTCGCTGCATTGATCGAGGCAGCGCGTGCACGAGCAGCCTCGAGGACTTCTTCGGCACGCGCTTCGGACTCGGCGGCCTTCTCGGCAGCCTCTTGCTCGATCTCGTCGCGCATCTGTTGCACGCGTTCTTGGGTCTGGTGGATGAGCTCGATTGAACGAGCGCGCACCTTCTCTGCCTCTTCGTTTGCCGCATTCAGCGGGTCGACCGCAGCCATCACGTTGCTCAAAACCGGAACCCTTCGCCCGCACCGGTCGCGACCGGCTCATTACTGGTGAACATTGGCTGAGGCGGCGCCATCGCAGTAGCAGCGGCCGCAGCCTCTTGCTTCTCCATCTCGGCAAGCACGTACTCAAGCAGCTGCAAGAGCGCGTCTTGCACCTGGCGTTGGTCACGCGCATCGGTCATGAAGATGGGAACTTCGGCGGGCACGTCGAGCGCCATCCGCACCTCTTCGAGGTCATGCACGGGGCTGCCCTCGAACTGGTTGCAGGCCACAACGAATGGCATGCCACGGGATTCGAAGTAGTCGACGGCGCCGTAACACTCGTCGAGGCGGCGGGTGTCCACGAGCACGATCGCACCGAGCGCGCCATCGGCCACGTCGTTCCACATGAACCCGAAGCGATCCTGGCCGGGTGTACCGAACAGGTACAGCACGAGTCCTTGTTCGACCGTGAGCTTGCCAAAGTCCATGGCAACGGTCGTGGTGGTCTTGGCCGCCACTTGGCTGGCGTCGTCGACCGCCATGCCTGCGGTCGTCATCGCCGCTTCAGTCCGAAGCGGTTTGATCTCAGACACTGCGCCAACGAGCGTCGTCTTTCCCACACCAAAGCCGCCAGAAACGACGATCTTGGCGGAGACAGGACGGGGCGCTGTCGGGTCAGAGTGAACGAATGCCATCGAGCAATCTCCTCACGATTGCAGCACCTTCGGTCGCTGCGGTTTCGTACTGTTCCACGTGACCAGATGCGGTCAAGTCGGCGACGAGGACACGAGCCACGCCGATCGGTTGGCGAATATTGACGGCGATTTCTGCAACCGAGAGCGGCTCGATACACAGGTCGACGACGAACGCGTGATCAGGGTTGAGGCCGTCACGGGGGCGTTGCGCGACCACCAGCGTCTCGATCGGGATATCACCCGCGGCGCCGACGGTTCGTCCGCCCGTGATCATGTACGGCCGGACGAAGGATTCTTCGGGCGCGTCCGCTGCAGGAGCGGTGTCGTCCATCAGAGCTCTCCTTCGTTTGATCTCACCCGTTGAGGGTGTTCTTGAGTCGATGCACGAGCTCAGGCGACAAGACGGTGCCGACTCGCTCGACCATGAGGGCCATCTCGTAGCCAACAAGACCGAGGTCAGCTCGCTTGTCGGCAAGGACTGCGAGCGACGAGCCATCAGAGATGGTCGAGATGAACATGTGGCCGCCGCTCATCTCGATCAACACCTGTTCGACGCTGTCCATGTTGAACATCTCGGCGGCGCCACGAGTCAGACTGGCGAGCCCAGCAGTGACGGCCGCGAGCTGTTCCGCGTTCTGGCGAGCGGCGCCGCTCGAAGAGGCCAACAGGAACCCATCGCTCGAAACGGCGATCGCCTCGAGGACGCCAGCGGTGTTGCCGGAGAACTGTTCGAGGAGCCAGTGGAACTGGTGGATCTCCTGGGTGGTGTCGATACTCATTGGGCGTCTCCTGGGGCGAGGCGGTCACGGGACTGGCGGGGTTGTCCGGCTTCGGCACGGCCCGCTTCGACGCCTCGACGGAAGCGCAGCAGCGAGGCCTGTACGTCCTGCGGGCTCCGTTTGGGGGCAACTGGCTTCACCGGTGCTGCTGGTGCGGCGGTGGCGCCGACGCGAGGAGCGCCTTCTTGGCCACGACGGCGTCGGCGGAAGCCAGACGGTGTGGTGTCGCCTGAGCCGGTGGTGCGAGCCGGTGCAGGAACGGCGGTGTGGCGGCGGGGAGGCAGTGCAACGGGCTCAACGACCGGGCGTGCAGCCGGGGCTTGGGGCGCAAGTGATGGCGGCACCATTGGCGCTGCCGGCATAGGGGGCACTGCGGGTGATGGCGGCACCATTGGCGCTGCTGGCATCGGGGGCACTGCGGGTGATGGCGGCACCGGGAGTGCAGCCATCGACTGCGCAAGCTGGTCCGGCTGGGGCGGCTGGGGCGGCGCCGCCTCGCCAGGGGCTGCCTTGCGGCGACGAGGCGCAAAGTTCAGCGACGAACCGTTGGCATCGGCCTCCACCGGTGCATCTGGAGCTGCAGGTGGAGCGACGTCTGCGGCCGGTGCAACCGCCTCGGCGAAGGTGCCTTCGGCCGGAGTGGGAGCAGGCGCCGGTGCGGCGCCATGTTCGCCAATCGGAACGGCCGGCTCGACTGCGGTGTCCACAGACGCTTCGGCAGATGCGTCGGTTGCAACCGCCGGTTCGACCGCTTGCAGTGACGCTTCGAGCGCTGCGATCTCGGCGAGCTCACGTGCCGTGTCATTGTCCGACAACGCCACATGAGTATCGGGCGACGCATCCGCAAGCATGTCCGAAGCAGGCTTTGCTGGCGGCTGAGCAACAATGATGTCACCGGGCAGATGAAGTTGGGCCGTGATGCCGCCATAGGGCGACTCGATCAACTGCACATGGATGTCGTGGCGCTTGGCCAAATGGCCAACCACGAAATGCCCAAGGAACGCCGACGGGGCACGGTCGAACTCAGCCGGATCGGCCAAGCGCGAGTTCGCATTCACCAGGTCGGCTTCGCCCATACCGATACCTTGATCGACGATCGCAAGCGCATAGCCGGTCGTGCGGACCCGGCCGTGGACCTGGATCTTCGACGTCGGTGGCGAAAACGACGACGCGTTCTCGAGCAGCTCAGCAAGCAAGTGAGCGACGTCAGATGCGACGCCACCCTCGATCGAAGCTTCGTCGACTGCGCCGAGCTCGATGCGGGCGAAGTCTTCGATTTCGCTGCCTGCGGCCTGGAGCAGCTGGTGCATCGTCACGGGCTGGCGAAACCGCCGAGGCGTTTCTTCGCCGGCAAGGACGAGTAGAGATTCAGCGTTGCGACGCATGCGCGTCGCCAAGTGATCGAGTTCGAAGAGACGCTGCAGCGTGGCCGAATCGGTCTCGCGGCTCTCCATCGTGTTGATGTGCTCAAGCTGGCGGGTCAGCAGGTTTTGGTTGCGTCGACCCAAGTTGACGAACGTTGTCGCCACGTTCTTGCGGCGCAGACGAGCCTGCTGCGAAGCAAGGTTCGCCGCGGTCTGCTGGACGGTGTTGAACGAGTGTGCGAGGTCCTCGACCTCGTCGCCGGTGTCCAACACGAGCGGCGGGACTTCGGGAAACTCATCGTCGTCGCCGAGATCGTCAATCTGGGCGACCACGTTCGGCAGCGTCACTTCAGCGGCTTCAACCGCAGCGTCACGCAAGCGAGCGATTGGTGCCACCAGGCGGCGACCGAAGAGCAAGGCGACGAGTGCGGCAATGGCCAGGCCGGCAAGAGCGATCAGCACGAGCAGGATCGAGAGACTGCGGCTGGTGTTCGCAACCTCGTCGGCCAAGCCTTCAAGCGGGGCGAGTGCAGAGAACGCCACGTCGGACGACTGTTCCACGATCACGACCCAGGCGAAGGCACGAAGGTCACGGTCCATGCCGGTTCGCATCGCGGCGAGCTGTTCGTTCACATGAGCGAAGCCACCAACGAACTCATCACCGATCGAGAAGCCTTCTGGATGCAGCTCGCCCGCATTCGGGGCGAGCGCTTCGGCGATACGACCGTTCGTGTATATGGCGTCGGCGCTGACGTAGGCCGCGTTCATGATGTGGCTGGGATCGTTGTCCGAGGCAGTTTCGGCCAGCAGACGTCCGTCGGCATCGAGAATGGCGACCTCGAAGCTGTCATTGGTGCCGGTGAACCGGTTGGCGATGCCCTGCACCAAGGCAACGTCGAGCGAAGCCTTGAGGACGCCGACGGGCTGGCCGGCGTCTTCGATTCGCATTGCGACGTCAACGGCGAACACGCCGGCCGACGGATCGAAGTCGGGCTCAGAGACATCGAGCCCTTCATCCATTGCGATCTGCCACCATTCTTCGTCGCTCTGGACGAAGTCAGATGTTCGGTTCGAGTAGTCAACGTTGAAGCCGTTGATGTCGGTGATAAAGATCTCTTTGATCGTCGGCGTATTGACGACGATGTCTTGCAGTGCCCGCTCGATGCCGGTGCCCTGGGTACCGAGACGTGGGTTGTCGAAGAACATATTCTCGACGTCTTCGGTTGGGAGCTCAGCGAGGCCAAGCAGGTTGGATCGAGCCGTACCGGCTTGGGCAGCACGGATGAACGCACCGTCGGTGGAGTACCCCTCCAAGTCGTTAAACCGCTCGTCGAGGAAGATTGCGATCTCTCGTGCGATCTGTTCCGAGGCACCGGCGACTCGTTCGCCCACGACGTTCTCGCTCAGCGCAGCTCGGGCGTCAGCGACCGACGTGTCAGCTGTGCGCGACAACGACGCAAGCGCGAATGCCGCCGCCCCGCCGATGATGACCACGGGGACGAGCACGACAAGCAACGTGCGTGAAAGGAGCTTTCCCCGAATTGTTGACCAGAACTTGCGTTCCACCTGGCCTCCTTGGCCGTAGGTTCCGCCTGCCAGGTTTCTGCACCCCGACTCAGGCACTCGTCCGATCGACCCCCATGCACCGCAGGTGAGATACACCATGGCCAAATGGGCCGATCGTCCCAGGCCTGAACCTGCCGATCGTTGAATTCAGGGCGCGGCTCAAGGCGCCGTCCATCGCTGGTGGATCGGCCCCGTCGATCGCCGAGTAGCCGCTAGACCGCCGAATCAGACAACCGAGCGAGGTCTTGTTCGACGAGCGCATCGATCTGCTCTTGTGATCGTCCGAGCTCGGCGAGAATCTCGGCCGTGTGCTCGCCGTGTCCGGGGGCGTCGGCAGCTGGTTCGAGCCGTTCGCCTCCGAACCGCGCCGGTGGCTTCACCCGGCGCATCGACCCCATCCGCTCATGTTCGGTCACGTCGATCGAGTCGTTCGCTTCGTATTGCGGGTGCGCCCAGACTTCGTCGTAGTCGAGGGGACGTGCGGCCGGCACGTCGCTCTCGCTGAGCTTGCCGAGCAGGTCTTCGGTGGTGAAGTTCTCCATCGCTGCGGCCATCTCGGCTCGGAGGTCACCGATGTTGGCGATGATCTTCTCCATCGAGTTGAAGCGTTCATCGGCGAACAGGTCGAGACGATCGATCGCCGTCATGAGGCCGACTTGTTGTGCCTGGGTCGCTGCCGACACGCAGATGCCGCCGTCGGCGGTCTTGCTCAGGTCGTAGAGCATCTCGCTGAGTGGCGGATTGTGATCGACGTCATCGTCGAGCAGCGTCTTGTGCATGAAGCCGTCCATGAAAATGAAGTACAGGCCGGCGTCCATCATCGACAGGTCGATGTTCTGGCCCTCGCCGGTCCGCTCACGCACGAAGAGTGCCGACGTGACGGCCTGGCAGATCGTGTAGGCCGTCACCTTGTCGCACATCAGGCTGCGCATGAACTTGGGGCCGTCCTCGCTCCCCTGCCCCTGGACCGCGGCGAAGCCTGTCTGGGCTTGGATGATCGGGTCGTAGGCGGGCGCGTTGCTCATCGGCCCTTCGGTGCCGAAGCCGGACACGCCGCCGTAGATCAGGCGGGGATTGATTGACCGCAGCTGGTCGGGGCCGATCCCGAGTCCGTCCATCACACCTGGCCGGTAGTTGCTGAGCACGATGTCGGTGTCGGCGGCGAGCTCTTCGATGACGGCGCGACCTTCGTCGCTCTTGATGTCGATGCGCAGCGAGCGCTTTCCCCGGTTGCAGTTGGCGAAGAGCGCCGAGATGCCACCCTTGCTGCTCCCGAGGAATCGCATGGGATCGCCCAGTTCAAGCGGTTCAACTTTGATGACCTCGGCGCCTTGTTCGGCCAGCATCATCGCGGCGAACGATGCGGTGATCATCGTCGAGAACTCCATGACCCGGATTCCCTCGAGTGGCTTCATGCTTCCCCCTTGTGCGGCGGCCTCCCCAGGCCCCTCGCATCTGTTGGCTCCGAAACTAGTTCTCGCGATCCCTTCGTGTCCTAGGCAGCGGTCCGAGCGTGCCTGTTGAGGGCGTTGCACCTAACGTGCGCGCATGACCGATCTCGTCGCCCATCTCGGGTCGTTGTCCAACGCCGTGCATGGCTTCGTGTACTTCGCCGAACAGGCCGAGGAGCAGTACTCGGCGCTCGGCCTGACCGGCAACCAGCAGTACTTCGCCAGCCGGGGCGCAGCGTTCGGCCCGGTCGGACCGGCGGTCGTGACGGCGACCTTCTTCAACTTCAACCCGGCGCGAGTCGAAGCCGCGCTTCCGGCCTGCTGGGAAGTTGCGAGTCCGCACGAGATCCAGCTGGCCCGCATGCGGGCTGCCAGCAATGTGCTTCAGCAGGCGTGTCCTGGCGTGAATGCGGCCATGATCGCCGAGGCGACCTCGTTGGCTGAGGCGATGGTCGACAGTGTTGGCGACGAAGGCCGGGCGTTGGCGGCCGCGAACCGAGCCGTTGCGTTGCCGGACGACTCGTGGGCGGCGCTGTGGCAGCTGATCACCGTGATCCGTGAGTGGCGCGGCGATGCCCACGTCGCGGCGCTAACGGCCGCGCCCGTGACCGCGGTCGAAGCACTCGTGCTGCACGCAGCAACGGGACAGGTGCCACGCGTCGCGTTGCAATCGACGCGTGGCTGGTCGGACGAGGCGTGGGCGGCGGCGGTCGAGTCACTGCACCGAAGGGGCTTGGTCGATGCGGCCGGCGAGTTCACCGACGAGGGGCGTTCATTCCGCAACGCCATCGAGGACCAGACCAATCGAGCGTCGCAGCCGTTGGTTGATGGTCTGGGCTCCGAGCGCACCGAGCAGCTGTGCGCGCTGCTTCGTCCGGTCCGGACGGCGCTCGTCGAGTCAGGAGCGTTCGCCCGACTTCGCCGCGGGTGAGGGCATCGTGGCGCCAGTCGCGAGAGAGTGCACCGGTTTACGCCTGGGACAAGGTGCACTCCTACACTCGCCACGCGGGCCCCGCCGCCGAGCCTTCATGCACGACTTCGACCTTTCCCCCGAGCATCTCCGGGCGGCCCTCGACCAACGACCTCCACGTGACGTCGACGGCCCTCGAGCCGCAGTGGCGAACGTCTACCGACACGGCGAGCGGGGCACGGAACTGCTCTTCATCCAACGTGCCGCCAAGCCGACGGATCCGTGGTCCGGCCAGATGGCGTTCCCCGGCGGGCGTGTCGACCCAGACGACGCGGACACGTTTGCTGCAGCCGAGCGTGAGACGCTTGAAGAAGTTGGCCTCGATCTCACTGGAGCGCCTCGGCTCGGGTCACTGGATGATCACGACGGCGGCCGGATCCACAACAATCTGCGCGCTGTCTCGTCGCACGGCTACTGGCTCGACGGAGATCGCCCCGAGCTCGTCAACAACTACGAAGTTGCTGACTCGCTCTGGGTGCCGCTCGCCGATCTCGCCGACACCGACCGCCACATTGACTACTACTGGGAAAAGGCCGACTCGACCTGGCCGGGTATCCAGCTCGATACGTCGGACCAGGTGATCTGGGGCATGACGCTTCGGTTCCTCGGCAATCTGTTCGAGCGCCTCCAGCGGCCGTTCATCCCACTCGCGCCGCGGCCGGGCGACCAGAACCTTCGCCGCTGAGCAACCGACCGGTTGCACTCGCACCGATTGCGCTGGCCGGGACTGTGCGTAGAAAGATCGGGCCATGGCAACTCCGTCTTTCGAGCACCTGCTCTATAGCGTCGACGAACGCATCTGCACCATCACGCTGAACCGCCCGGACAAGCTCAATGCCCTGAGCGCCTCGCTGCTCGATGAGATCGAGGCCGCCTTCAGCGCCGCCAAGGCTGATGCCGAGGTTTCGGTCGTCCTCCTCAAAGGCGCAGGGCGCTCATTCTGTGCCGGCTACGACCTGGCGCCCGACGACTGGATTCTGAGCCAGTACGGCGCCGACTTCGAAGGCCCTGTCGATGCGGTGATCGATCGCGACGACGTGACCGAGATCTTGGAACGGTGGCTGCGGCTCTGGAAGTTCCCGAAGCCGATCATCGCTGAGGTCCAGGGCCTGTGCCTATCCGGCGCTGGCGAGCTGCTCGGCGTCGCCGATCTCGTCGTCTGCGGCGAGGGCGCCAAGTTCGGGCACCCGGCCGGTCGTGATCTGGGCATCCCGGTCACCTTGTCGTTCTGGCCAATGCTCATCGGCATGCGCAAGACCAAAGAGCTGCTGTTCACCTCGAAGCTGATCGACGGCACCGAGGCCGAACGCCTAGGTCTGGTCAACCAGGTCGTGCCCGACGACGAGCTTGCAGACGCCGCGCTCGACATGGCTCGAGACGTGGCGCGCACGGCGGACGTTGGCCTCCGCATGTCGAAGCTGGCCACGAACCGGTGGTTCGAGAACATGGGCCTGCTGGCGTCGTGCTACAGCACTGCTGACCTCGATACGTTCTTCCACCAGAGTTCGACCTACGTCGACTTCTTCACGGCAGTGCGCGAGCGCGGCATGACGGCCGCACTCGCAGAACGCGCCGAGAAGTTCGGCTAGGTTTCACGAGGCCACGGTCGACCTCGACGCACTCCCTGCGACCGTCGAAGCGCTCGCGAGTCGAGAGCTCACGGCGCTCAAGGTTCTCGTCGACCCGTCTGCGGGCTGAGCACCTGCGAAGTGATTGGCCTGGGTTGGCCCCAGAGCACGACGAAACGCGAAACGAGCGAGAAGAGGTCGCATGACAAGCTCAGCCCCAAATCCTGAAGACTTTGGCTTCGGCACCCAAATCCGCAAGTCGCCCTACTTCGACGCCACGGTCCGGTGGGGTGCGCAGGGGTTCTCGGTCTACAACCACATGTACATCCCGCGCGACTTTGGCGACCCGGTGCAGAACTTCTGGAACCTGGTGAACGACGCGATCTTGTGCGACGTCGCCGTCGAGCGTCAGGTCGAGATCACGGGGCCCGACGCCGCTGTCTTCACCCAACTGCTGACGTCGCGTGACCTATCGGCGATGGCGGTCGGCCAGTGCAAGTACATCCTCATCACCAACGCTGACGGCGGGCTGATCAACGACCCGGTGCTGCTCCGCCTGGGCGAGAACCACTTCTGGATCTCGCTGGCCGATAGCGACGTGCTGCTGTGGGCTCAAGGTGTGGCGGTGAACTCGGGCATGGACGTCACGATCACCGAGCCCGATGTGTCACCGCTCCAGCTGCAAGGCCCTAAGTCGGGTCTGGTGATGGAAGCGCTGTTCGGGGAGTCGATCCGCGATCTCAAGTACTACTGGCTTCGCCATATTGAACTCGACGGCATTCCGCTGGTTGTGTCTCGCACCGGATGGTCGAGCGAGCTCGGCTATGAGCTGTACCTGCAGGACGGCTCGCGAGGTGACGAGCTGTGGGAGCGGATCATGGCCGCAGGTGAACCACACAGGCTGAAGCCGGGACATACCTCGTCGATCCGGCGCATCGAGGGAGCCATGCTCTCGTATCACGCCGATGCGGACATCTCGACGAACCCGTTCGAGCTGGGCCTCGATCGTCTCGTCGGTCTGGATACCGACAACGAGTTCATCGGCAAGCAGGCGCTGCGTGCGATCCGCGACGCTGGTGTGACTCGCCGCCAGGTCGGTCTGGTGCTCGACGGTGAGCCGCTGGCTGGCCCAAACACGTCGTTCTGGCCGATTGCGCTTGGCGACGACGTGGTGGGCAAGGTCACGTCGGCCGTCTACTCACCACGGCTCGACCAGAACATTGCGCTCGCGATGGTCGCCGTCGAAGCTGCCGAGCTGGGCACCGAGCTGACGGTCAACACTTCGAGCGGGCCGACGCGTGCGACCGTGGTCGAGCGTCCCTTCTTCGACCCGAAGAAGTCACTCGCGGTCGGCTGACCTCATCGCTCATACTGGTCGCATGGCTGCCAACGACCGTCCCGTGGATGAGCATCGGGCGTGGATCGCCCAGGTCGACGAAGATCCGCTCGAGCCAGACCTGCCGATCTGCGATCCGCATCATCACCTGTGGCTTGATGCGGGGCACACCGGGTGGCCGTACACACTCGCCGACTTGCACCGTGACACGGGCGCGGGTCACAACGTGGTGCGGACCGTGTTCCTCGAATGCCATGCCGAGTACCGCACGGACGGGCCCGAGCACTTGCGGCCGGTCGGCGAAGTCGAGTTCGTCGCGGCGCTCGCCGAGGAAAGCGCCCGTTCCGACGGCGCCGAGATCGCCGCGATCATCGGTCACGCCGACGTGTCGCTCGGCGACGCGGTCGACGAGGTGCTGCTCGCCCTCGACGCGGCGGGACGGGGTCGGTTCCGTGGGATTCGCTACGGCACCGCCCAAGACGACCATCCTCCGCTGCACCGAGGCGACGTCGCTTCGTCCGACGACCCGGCGTATCTGGACGGCGTGCGCCAGGTCGGTGCGCTCGGGTTCACCTACGACGCGATGGTGTATCACCCGCAGCTGCCGGAACTCGCCGAGGTGGCCCGGCAGTGTCCGGAGACGCCGATCGTGGTCAACCACCTCGGGCTGATCTTGGGCACCGGCCCGTATCGGGATCGACGAAGCGAGATTCTCGACTTCTGGTACCCGGCGATGGCCGAGCTTGCGTCGTGTCCGAACACCTATCTCAAGGTGGGTGGCATCGGCATGCCGATGATGGGCTTCCGGTGGGATAAGCGGGACACGCCGG
>CAZEMU010000056.1:14777-18213 GCA_964513315.1 uncultured Acidimicrobiaceae bacterium
GGTGGCATCGGCATGCCGATGATGGGCTTCCGGTGGGATAAGCGGGACACGCCGGCAACGTCGGCAGAGCTGGCCGAAGTCTGGGGTGAGCCGATCCAGCGAGTCATCGAGATGTTCGGACCAGACCGGTGCATGTTCGAATCGAACTTCCCGGTCGACATGCGGGGCGCTGGGTATGTGGTCTTGTGGAACGCGTTCAAGCGCATGGCGGCCGGGTACTCCGCCGCCGAGAAGCGGGACCTGTTCCACAACACGGCCGCTCGGGCGTACCGGATCGAACCGCTCTCGTAGCGCCGACCGTTTGCGAGCTTGCGAGCAAAGGCGGACTACTAGCAGGGTCGGGCTGGAACTTCGTCAACACGATGTGGCGAATCACGCGCCCCTGGCTAGGTCCGTCGCAGGGGTCGTATTGGACCGCTACCGAGACGCCGCCTAGGTTATGCCAGTGCAGCTGGCACTAGCTTGAATGCAGCAGGACGAGGAGCAGGCAGTGGAAGTCACGAACGAGGTCCTACCGACCAGCCAAGAACGAATCGCCGGGATGATGGACCCGGGCCCCGACGGCCCGATCTACATGCTCAACCTGCTCAAGTTCAAAGAGCACGCCGAGTACGAGGACGGCCGTGAAACGGACTTGTCGGGTCGCGAGGCGTATCAGATCTACGGCCAGGAGGTCAGCAAGCTCATCGGCGAATACGGCGGCGAGGTCACCTTCGTCGCGGACGTGACGTTCCTCGCACTCGGCCAGGTCGACGAGCTTTGGGACGAGGTCGCCATCGCCAAGTATCCGAACCGCACAGCGCTGTGGGAGATGTCCATCTCGCCGGAGTGGCAGGCGATCGGCGTGCACCGAGCGGCCGGGCTCGCCGGCCAGCTGAACATCGAAACGGTCGCTTCTGCCTTCGGAAGCTGAGGGAGCGGCGACCGACTAGCCCCAGAAGATGCAGGTCGGATCGGCTTCGATCTCCTCGAGAAGGATGGCCACATCCAGGTACCGGTAGCCGAGTCGGGCGATTTCTTGCCTCGTCCACTCGCCGCCGTCGTCGCGCCACGGCGGTCGCCGCTCCACGATCGTGAGCCCTCGCACCGACTGGTCGACCTCGACTCGCATCTCATCACGAAATTCGGGAGGGGTCTGCTCGTGCGCCCATTGCTCGACGACCAGTGTCTACTGCACGCGCAACACTGCAAGAGGTTACGCAATTGCGGCAAGCGGAACTGCGGCGATTCCATCTCCGAGCTGGACACATCGCTCGCCGGGGTGGACGACGATGCCGCACGCAACTTCTGGCACCCGGTCGCGCAGCCATCGGAGATGCTTGGTGTCACTCGCGTCGACGGTCGAGCCAAGCTTCGCCTCGACCGCAACAATGCTGCCGCTGTGGTCCGAGATCAGCAGATCGACTTCCTGTCGCCCATTCGCGGTCCGCAGGTGCGTGAGTGTCGGTCGATCCACCGTCGCCTCGGCGACAGCGCGCAGTTGCGCTACCACCACATTCTCCCAGAGACGGCCGTGGTCCCGGTGCGCTCGAGCGATTGGAGCTGCGGCCAGAGCCGCATCCGCCAGATGCCGCTTCGGAGCCTTTGCGAGAGACTTTAGCGTGTTCGACCAGAACGCAGGGAGCTCAAGGATGAGCCCAAGCCGCGACAGCACATCGTGGTAGTCCGCTGCGGTCGCATTGCTGAGACCAGCGGCGTTGTAGATCGTCGAGTGAGCGGTGTTCGTGCCCACACACGCGGCATACGCAGTGATGTAGCGCCACAACCGACTTGCGCTGCGGTCGACGCCGTCGATCAACTGCGGGTCTGCGGAGAGCACGCTTCGCAGGTATGCCTCGAGCTGCATCGCATGCGCTGAATCATCGAGGTGAAGAAGTCCCGGCAGCCCGGCGCGTTCGGTGAGCGCTCGCTGCGCTGCGGTGGAGTAGGCCACCTGGGGGCCGGGAAGTACGTCGGTGCCGTGCTCCAGCAGGGCGTTCAGCGAGACGCCGGGGGCAGCCCCTGATCGCTCGCTGAGCGTCATGGGACGCATCTCGATTGAGGCAATTCGGCCCGCCCCGCTATGACGAGCGGCCTGGACTGTCGCCCGAGAAGATCCGCACAACAGGAAACGCCCAGCTGTCGGATCTCGATCGACGCTGCGCCGGACCGCATCCCAGACCGAAGGCACGGACTGCCACTCATCGAGCAGCACGGGTGATGGGTGGCCCTCTACCGCTGCAAAGGCATCGGCCTCGAACAGTGCCGCGTTTGCGGGCCGATCGAGCATGAACGTCGTGGCGGCCAGACGTTGCGACGTCGTTGTTTTTCCGACGCCCCGCAACCCTTCGACAGACACCGCCGGGAGGGCTCGCACGGCCCACGACACGCGGTCATCGACAAGACGAGGGAGGTACTCCACTCCACCACGCTAACAAAATGTGTGATATTTGCATAGTGGGCTATGATAATTTAGCACACCAGCCTGTGATGATTTACCGGAATCCGGGCGCAGTGGTCATTCGCAAGTAGCCATGCACAAGCAGTCAGATGATGCCGAAGTCGAGGCCGGGGTTACTGCGAGCTGAGACATGGTCGAGGCGGCTCTGGATCGCGTCACTCACGACATCGGTGCCTGGCTCGACGATGTAGAGCTGGTTTGCGGCGACGGCGTCGAAGACGCGGTCGCCGATCGTGTCGGGCTGGATCATGGTTTCCCGCATGGCCTCGAGGGCCTCTCGCAGCTCGGCGCGTTCGGGCGTCTGGTCAACCGTCGGCTGTCCGTAGCTTTCTTGGCGGTTGCGGCCCGAGTCGTAGATACGGGTGTTGACGAAGCCGGGGCACAGCACCGAGACGCCGATGGGGTGCTCGGCCCGTCCCAGCTCGAAGTAGAGCTGCTCGGACAGTGCAACGACACCGAACTTGGCGACGGTGTACGGGCCTCCGACCGCGCCGCTGATCAGGCCGGCGACCGAGGCGGTGTTGATGACGTGGCCCTCTTCTCCCCCGTCGATCATGCGGGGGACGAACGCCCGGATGCCGTGGATGACACTCCAGAGGTCGACGTCGATAACCCATTGCCAGTCGGCTTCGGACAGTTCCCACATCGCGCCGGGGCTTCCGCCGACGCCGGCATTGTTCGCCAGGACATGGACCGCGCCGAATCGTTCGTAGGCGGCGTCGGCCAGCGCTTCGAGGTCGCCGCTGAGCGCGACGTCGGTGCGGCGGCCGATGACCTCGATGCCGTCGGCGGCGAGCGACGCCTCGGCATCGGCCAGGGCGCCGGTCTCGATATCGCCGATAACGATCTTCATCCCCGCGGCGCCAAAGCGGCGGGCCATGGCGAGACCCAACCCATTCGCGCCCCCTGTGATCACGGCAACCTTGCCAGCGAAATCCTGCATGCTCATGCTCCCCTCAAGACCACGACGACCCTAGATGGCGGTGTCGCTGCGCC
>CAZEMU010000056.1:18313-24984 GCA_964513315.1 uncultured Acidimicrobiaceae bacterium
AGACCTTTGGAGTGGACTTGACCGACGCCGAGTTCGACGCCGCAGCAATGCGCGTGCTTGCCGAAGCCCTCAGCAACCGATAGGTCGACGCGAGCTGAGGTTCGCGATACTGAGGTGACACCGGAATCCCCAGGGCTTGGAGTGGAGCGACGTGGCAGACGAGCAGTTCATCGACGAGTACGGCTTCAAGGGCCCGCTGCCGGTTACGAGCACCCAGCGAGTCGTGCCAACGGGCGAGTTCCCGCCTGGGCTTGCGATCGGCGAGCACGCGCCGGACTTCACGCTGCCGAACCAGCATGGCGAGAGCGTCTCGTTCCACGAGGATCGCGACGGGTCGAGGGCGGCGCTGCTGTTCTTCCGATCGGCGGTGTGGTGACCGCCGTGCCTCACGCAGCTGGTCGAGCTGCACAACTCACTTCCTGAGCTCCAGGCCGAAGGCATCAAGCTCTACGCCGTCAGCTACGACGACACCGAAGCACTTGCGGCCTACACGGCGGCGTCGGGCGTCGAGTTCACGATGCTGTCCGACGTCGACTCGCAGGTCATCCACACCTACGGCGTCCTCAACGATGTGATCCAGCCCGACGAGGTCCCGTTCTACGGGATCCCGTTCCCCGGCTTCTTCCTGCTCGACGAGCGAGGCGTGATCGTCGACAAGCTCTTCAACCGCCACCTGGCGAACCGAGAAGGCATCGAGAGCATCCTCGACAGCTTCGCCGGGCGTGTCGAACCCGGCCAGCACGAGCCGACTGGTTCACTGACCGAGGATGCGGGCATCAAGGTGACCGCGTTTCTGCGTGGCGGAGGCGGGGTCTTGCGCATCGGGCCGCGGCGTCGGCTGGTGGTGCGGTTCGAGCTGGCCGACGGGCTGCATATCTACGGCGATCCCGTGCCCGAGGGCATGGTCGCCACGCAGATCACTATCGAAGGCCCTGACGGCTTCCGCTGCGAAGCACTCGAAGCGCCGCCAACCAAGCCGCTGCAGCTGCCCGGCATCGACGCCACGCTCCAGGTGTGGGATGGCACTGTCGACTTCGTCACCCCGGTCTACGCCAGCTCTGAGCTCACCAAGGTTGTGCGCAGCGAGGACCCCTCGATCGAGGTGCAGGTGCACGTTCGCTACCAGGCGTGCGACGACGAGCAGTGCTTCATCCCTCGGACCGAAACGATCACCCTCGAGGTGCCGATGTCGGCGGGCGTTATGCCCGGCTTCAAGATGATGGAGTGGGCCGGAAGCGGCGTCATCGACATGGACTCCACCACCCATATGCGCCGGCTCATCGACCGCCAAGCAAGCGCCCGCGTCGACGGGGACTAGAGGAAGTCGAGGGGGCCCACCACCACTCGAAATTGTTGGAAATCCAGAGGTTTTCCACTTGCAATCGAACGTTTGTTCGATTTAATGTGGACCATGGCAGCAACCGCTTTCGACCCTCGGGCCGACATCGTCGGCACGTTGCGCGTCATCGCCGAAGAAGCGGTCAACCACGGTTGGACTTCGGCTGACGACGACGAGCTGCTCACTGCGCTCGGCAACGTCACTGCGTTGCGAAACCAGATCGATGCGCTCGCCGGCCAGATCGCTGTCGCCGCCGAAACGCGAGGGGCGACGATGCGGGCCGGTTCCCGGAACGCCGCGACCTGGACCGGCGCAAACACCAACGGGTCACCGGCGCGCATCCGCCATGACGCACGACTGACTCGCTGGCTCCTCGACTACGCCGACTTCCGCGACGCCTATGCCGCTGGCGACTTGAGCCGCCAGCACGTCGACGCGCTGCGCAACGCAGAACGCCCCACGACGCGATGGGCGCTCTACAACGACCAAGCGATGCTTGTCGGATTCGCACGTGACTTGTCGCTTGACGACTTCACCAAGGCGCTTCAGTACTGGGTCAATGCCGCTGATCCCGACGGCACGATCCCTGACCAGCAGATCATGCGCAACCGCCTTCGTCTGCGCCGCCGCATCGACGGCTCGGGAACGATCGACGGGGAACTCGATCCCCTCCTCATGACGCAGCTGCACGAAGCCATCGAGCGAGAGATCAAGCGGCTCCGGGCCCACGATCAGGACACAGGCGTGCGGCGCACGAATGCCCAGCTACGAGTCGCTGCGCTCGCTTCACTGGTCGAACGGGGCGCAGCCCGAGCCGACGGGTCGACTGGCAACCCGCTCCTCAAGATCGTGCTCGGCGAGAAGCTCGCTGAGCAACTGCTGCTCGCTGATGCGGATCCTCAATCGCCGATCACGCCGAGCTTCTTCGACGAGGACTACCGGTGCGAGTTCCTCGATGGCACTCCCCTGCACCCACAGTTCGCCAAAGCGCTCCTCGGCGTCGCCGAGTTCCGTCGCATGGTCCTGTCGGCCGAGTCCCGAAACCTCGACGTGTCGGTCAACACCCGCACGTTCCCGCAATGGATGCGCGATGCAGCGCTCGTGACGACTCGAGGCCGCTGCTCCGAGCTCGGCTGCGATGCCCACTTCCACTGGCTCCACATGGATCATCGCAAACCGGTGGCTAAAGGCGGCGAGACCAGCTTCCGCAATCTCGACCCGCTGTGCTCCGAATCCAATCGGCAGAAATCCGACCGGTGGACCGAACCGCCCGACGCTGGCCCGTAGCCAAGCGCGCCGTGTACCCGATCTCGAGCGAGGCAATAACGCGACCTGCTGGATATACGCGCGCCCCGTCGCGCCGCCTAAGCCAACGCTGGCGTGTGCTGGCGCACGAAGGGCAGCAGAAACTCCAAGACCGGGCCGAGTGTCGGCGCGAACTCGAACCTCGAGTTCTGGATCAGCGTGGTGGCTGCTCGAGAGTGAACGATCGGGTGCAGGTAGTCGACCTCTTGGCCGTGATGAAGGATCAGCGTCGCCGGCACGGTGAGCGCGGCGAGTTGCTCATCGGTTGTGCCGAGCGTCGTCTTCTGACCGTAAGACCGCAGGTGTTCGCCGGACCGCTTCATCGCCCCGAGGAAGTCGGCGACGTCTTGCTTCATGAGTTCGTCGCGGCCTCGATCGCCGTTGCGTTCGATGTAGGTGGCCCACAGCGGCGTCTTGGCAACGTCCTCCATGGTCGAGATGTTCTCGTCGTCGACGTACTTCAGGTAGTACTCCTGCGGGAGCTGCTTGGCCGCAAGCGGACCACCCGAAAGCGGAGCGATGATGAACGCAGCCATGTCCTCCGGGTAACGCTCGGCCAGCACGACATTGGACCGGGCGCCCGACGACATGCCATAGAACGCTGCCGGACCGACGCCGAGTCGCTGAACGAGTACATGCAGGTCTTCGCCCTCTTCGATCGAAAGCGGCTCGGACCCGAAGTTGATCCCTGAGCGGCCCATGTTGCGCCGGTCCCAGATGATGACCTTCAGGTCAGGGGCAGCGGCGGCGACGTTGCGAGCAAAGCCTCCGAAGCCGTCGATCTCCCCCATGCCGCCGGGCGTAACGATCAGCGGGATGTTGGCCTGCGGGTTGTAGATCTCGACGTAGAGCGACACGTCTCGCTCGGGCCGCAGATCGACCATGAGCCTCTCGCACTCGAGCTCGTCGACACCCGCTTCGGGCAGGGCGTTGAAGTACAGCGGGAAGTACGAGTTGTTCGACGCGCCCTTGAAGAGCGTGACGTCTTCTTCAACCTCTTCGCCCGAAGCACTGCTGTTGTCCCGGTCTGTCACGAGCCAATCTTGGCCGGTGCCATCGCACCCATTCGCATCGCTGAGCCGATTCTCGACGACCAGACCAAGGTGTACGATTGGTGTATGGCGCGCACGCGGACGAACATCGAGATCGACGACGACGCCGTGCAAGCCGTGATGGAACGCTTCAAGATCCGCACCAAGACCGAGGCCGTTGACCTTGCGCTCCGCCATCTCGCCGGACAGCCCATGACGAGAAAAGAGGCCCTTGCGATGCAAGGAGCCAACGCGATCGACGCGCTCCCGCCCGAGACGCCTCCGGAACCGACGTGAGTCTCGTTCTGGTCGACAGTTCCGCATGGGTCGAATTCGACCGGAACACGCCAGGGCCGGTGAACGAGCGGCTGCGCCATCTCATCGAGAACACCGATGACGTCGCAGTCACAGATCCCGTCGTGATGGAAGTCACCGCTGGGGCACGAGACGATCGGCGCGAATCCGATCTCCGCCGGTTGCTCACTCGATTCCAGTTGTTGCCGTTCGATGCGGGCGTCGACTTCGCAAGCGCCACCCGGATCTATCGACGGTGTCGGTCCGTTGGCGTCACGCCTCGCGGACTCCTCGACTGCATGATCGCTGCGGTGGCCTGGCGCAACGACGCATCGTTGCTTTGCCGGGATGCAGATCTCGTGCGCATCGCTGAGGTGATCGAGATTCCTCTCGACGCGTCATCCCGCTAGCCGGTTCCCGCCGCATCCGGAAAGCCTGGGACCGCAGGCGCGACGAACGCCGAAGCTGCCTAGTGGCTTGCTCGGAAGACGAGTCGCAACAGTCGCAGCTCGTCGTAGGAGTGGCGTCCTTCGAAGGCATCGAAGATCGGCCGCAGTGCTTCGTCGCCGAGCTGGTCGAACGCGTCGAAGACTGCCTGTTGGTCATCGACGGTGAGGCTGGATTCCTGCTGCAACGCTTCGGGCGAGAGCTGGCCGCCAGCTTCCAAGAACGTGGCCAGGTTGGCCATGACCGTGCCCTCCTTGACGCCGAAGCGGGTCACGACATCGGCGATCGACGCTCCCCCGGCGACGGCCTCGCCGACGTCTTGCCACCGCTTCTTGTGCAACGAGCCCGTCAGCTGGGGTGCCGCCGTCTCGACGGCACGAGCACCGCCCGACTTGGGCTGCTCGGCCAGGTTGTTGTTCTCGCAGTGGGTGACGATCAGGGGGATGAACTCGCTGGCGAACTTCTTGATCTTGGTGGCGCCCACGCCGTGAATTGCCCCGAAGCTCGCTTCGTTTTGCGGGAAGTGGGTTGCCATTTCGATCAGCGATCGATCGCCGAAGATCACGTACGGAGGCACGTTCGCCTCGGCCGCAAGCTCGGTGCGCTTGGCCCGCAGCACCCCGAAGAGCTCGGTGTCATAGTCGCCGGCATCCCAGTCCTTGCGGGTGCCGCCGCTGCGACCTGATGCCTGTTGCTCCGGCGGCAAACGGTCGCCCATGACCTTGCCGTCGCCGTCCATGATCGCTCGACCCTCGGCGGTCAACGACAGGCTGCCGTACTTCGCATCGCGTACAACCAGGCCCTGGTCGACGAACTGGTGGATGAAGAATGCCCACTCCTTCTTGGTGGTGTCACGACCCGAGTTGTACGACGACAGCCGGTTGTGTTCTTTCTCGATGACCTTCTTGGCGGCAGAGCCCCGCAGCACATCAATGATGTGGGCGGCGCCGAAGAAGCCGCCGGTCTGCTCCACACAGGTCAAGAGCTGTCGGGCCGCCGCGGTGATCTCGACCTGGGGCGCCTGCTCTTGGGTGCATCGATCGCACCCCTCGCAGTTCTCCTGCCCATAGGTCTGACCGAAGTACTCGAGCAGCGACCGGCGTCGGCACCGTTTGGAGGAGACGTAGCCGACGAGGGCCTGCAGCAGTGCCTGGCGTTGCTGGGCTTCCGACGGGGCACCTTGTTCGATGAAGCGTTGCTGGCGTCCGACATCGCTGGGGGCGAATAGCAGTCGCACGTCGGCGGGGAGCCCGTCGCGGCCGGCACGACCGATCTGCTGGTAGTAGCCCTCGATGTTGTTCGGCAGGTAGATGTGCAGCACGTAGCGGACGTCGGGTTTGTCGATGCCCATGCCAAAGGCGACGGTCGCGACCATGATGTCGACTTCGTCTCGGATGAATGCTGCTTGGTTGGCCGATCGGACTTGGGGCGAGAGACCGGCGTGATACGGCAGTGCCTTGAGGCCACGCTCTTGCAGTCGAGCGGCCATCGAGTCGACGTCTTTGCGGGTGCCGCAGTAGATGATGCCGCTCTCGTCTTTGTGGGCATCGACGAAGGCGAGTGATTGCGTGAGCACGTCGGCCTTGGGCTGGATGTCGATGTAGAAGTTCGGACGATCGAAGCTGCCGACGAACGTGTTGGCATCGCTGAACGCCAACTGGTCACGAATGTCGGATTGGACCTGTGGCGTCGCCGTCGCAGTGAGGGCGATGCAGGTGGCTTGGGGGAAGCGTCGGCGCACCTCGACGAGCTGACGGTACTCGGGCCGGAAATCGTGGCCCCAGCTCGAGATGCAGTGGGCTTCGTCGATGGCGATCAGTTCGAGGCGACTCTCTTGCAGGAGCTGCAAGATTTCGGGCTTCAGCAATGTCTCGGGCGCCAGATACAGCAGCTTGATCTCGCCGTTTCGAACCTGATCTTTGACGATGCCTTTGGTCCTGGGGTCAAGCGAACTGTTCAGGTAGCTGGCGGGGATGCCCCAGCCGGTCAGCTGGGTGACCTGGTCTTCCATCAGCGCGATCAGGGGTGAGACGACGACTGTCAGCCCGTCGAGCAGCAGTGCTGGGATCTGGTAGCACAGCGACTTGCCGCCGCCGGTCGGCATGATCACGAGGGTGTCTTGGTTGGCGACGACGTTGGTGATTGCTTCGGCTTGGAGCGGCCGGAACTCGTCGTAGCCGAAGATCTGCTGCAGCACCCCGACGGCATCGACATCGTCGGCGAGGTCCAAGGCGGGCTGCTGGAACCCCTGGTCC
>CAZEMU010000056.1:25084-27476 GCA_964513315.1 uncultured Acidimicrobiaceae bacterium
AGGTCGCGTCGGGGATCCACCACGAGCCCGGGCGCGTGAAGGGAATCCAGTCGCCGAGCGTGTTGACGGCGGTCTGATCTCGTCGATCTGGGTATCCGAACGAAGGGCTCCACTCCACTCACTCTCGGCTCACTCTCGCTGGGGGTCATGCCCGTTTCGCCTGCTCCCTCGACTCGAACTTGGCCCGCCAGGCGGAGGCAGCTCGTCGGGCGCCGCTGGCCGGGTCTGCCAGGAGCCGTTGGCGCCTCGGTACAGCGTCTCGTGGTCGGCATGCAGCCGGTGGTGACACGACCCGCACAACAGGGCGAGCTGATCGATGTCGGTGCGGCCCTTGCCGGCTGCATGCCACGGCATCACATGATGCGCTTCGCACTCAGTATGAGAAGCACCGCAAAGCACGCAGCCACGATCTCGGATCACTAACGCGATCCGCTGCGAGCCGGTGGCATGACGCTTCAACCGGCTCTGCCACAACTGCTCACCCGACGTATCGAACAGCGCTGCCACAATCTCAGCGTGCGCCGCATAGTCAGCCAACACTGAGTCAGGAATCAGGCCAAGCCCAATCTGGGTCGCCATCGCTGCCGGATCGCGTCCGCACAACTTGTCGACGGTCATCGACACCACGATCCGAGGCCGCGTCGCCTCACGCGCCCCACGGCCCGAAGCCTCAGCCACCGGCTTCGTCGAACCATCAGGCGAAACCGTCACCCCGCACAGCAGCTCCATCGCCGCGTCGAACTCACGCTGGGTGCGAGTACGAGGATGCTCGCCCGACGCAAGCCCGCGGCCGCCGTCACGGCGGTACATCTCATCGGCCCGCGCCCGAATCGCTTCGAGCATGCGCCGCTGGGCAATCGAATCGCCTTCGAGAGAGATCACCCCGAGTCCGTGCTTCTTCGACAGATAGGCCTGCATACGACGCAGCGCTCGCTGGCGCTTGTGCTCGGTCTCGACTCCGTCCGCGGTCTGGCGCTTCGCTAGCCAGTCATCACGAATCGTGCGCCCCGCATCGGGATCAGCGCCCGCAATCGCATCGAACAGATCCTCGTCGACCGACGCGGCGCCATCAGACTTCTCGTCAGCCTCAGCCAACAGATCAGCCTGTTCCTCGGACAATCCGCCCGACGCCAGACCTTCGCCGATCTTGCCGCCCGAGCTCGCATTGGACTTGGCCCGGCGAGACCGCCGACGTGTCTCTCGACGGGACATTCGCCCGTCGCCCAACAGCTTCTCCGCATCACGCGTGTTGCCATCGCCCCGCACGTGCGAAGCCAACAGATCAGCTTCCAAACCAGCCAACCGGCGCTGCGCACGACTCAGTTCGGCAACCGCATCTTTGGCGGGCAGCGTCGAAATCGCGGACGCAACCGCATCGAGACCAACATCGATCAGACGCGTAGCACGAGCCCGTGCCCCCGCATCGAGATCGAACACCGCTGCCATAGATCCACTCTGACAGAGGGGTGTGACAATCTCGCCGAGCTCCCCGGCCATCGGCATCATCACACCGGAATCCGCTTGCAGTGACCCGGCCGACAGATCATCGTGCACCCGTGACTCGAGGGAGGGCATGGCGCCGAAGCAAGACTTCAACGAGGATGGCCGCCCGCGCTCGCAACGAGAAGATTCGTGAAGCCAAGGACCGCAAGCAGCGGAGCACGTTCCGCTTTCCTGGCGACAAGCGTTGGAAAAACATGGCCGGTCGCTCGACGAAGGTGCGCCGGGGACGCCAGCTCGGCTTCGACTATCCACGCAAGACGCAGCGGCAGATCCTCGACGAGCACATTGGGGCCGACGAGTGACGACCAACGTGCTGTTCGTCTGCAACCGCAATCGTGGCGTAGCCCCACTGAGAGCGCTCAGAGACCAAGGACAGCTCGGACGCCATCATCGATCGCGTCGACAAGCGGTCGCGGGAGTTGACCCACTCGATCGCCCAGCCATTCGCGATCGATGAGCTCCAGCCCGAGCGGCACCGCGACCGAGTCGCTTGACAGACCGGTTGCTGCGGAGGCAAGAAGAACGTTGCCGGCTCGGCCCGCCCGGTCAAGATTCGAGGTGAGCGGCACGACGTGGGTTTGCCACACGTCGACGCTGAGGACATCGTCGGACGAGACCACGACGCACGGCCTGCGCTTGTCGAGCTCGACCCAATAGACGCCGCCCTTTGTCACCAAGATGCCGACCGCTCCATCCGAGCCCCGATGGCGTGCGCGTCCTGCGGCTCCATCCGGCGCTCACCTGCGGCCAGCTCGGCATCAGCGATCAACTGTTCCGCGAACGGGCTGACCGACTGGGCGCCATGTCGGCGCAGCTGCTCGGTCACCCATCTCGAAAACGGAATGTCGAGGCTTTCGATGATGGCCACGACATCATCGGGCACACTGAT